>JANXTD010000137.1 GCA_025352585.1 Fimbriiglobus sp. | reverse complement strand
CGACGCGCTGCTGATGCCCGACATCCCGAAGTCGCTGCTGGTCATCGGCGGCGGCTACATCGGGCTGGAGATCGGCAGCATCTACTCAGCGATGGGGTCGGCCGTGACGGTCGTGGAGGCGATGGACGGGCTGCTCGTCCTCGCCGACCGCGACCTCGTGCAGCCGCTCGAAAAGAAGCTGCGCGCCGAGTTCGCGGCGATCTACCTGAACACCAAGGTCGCCAGCCTGAAGCCGACGCCCGCCGGGATCGTGGTGACCCTCGAAGGCAAGGACGTGCCCGGCGAACTGACCTTCGACCGCGTCCTGATCAGCGTCGGCCGGCGGCCCAACACCGCCGGGTTGAACCTCGACAAGGCCGGGCTGAAGCTCGACGACCGCGGCTTCCTCCCCGTCGATTTGCAGCGCCGCACAACGGTGCCGCACATCCAGGCGATCGGCGACGTGGCCGGCGAGCCGGGCCTGGCTCACAAGGCGAGCGCCGAGGCCCGCGTCGCCGTGGAAGTCCTCCTGGGCGAGCCGGCCGAGTGGTCGCCGCGCTGCGTCCCGGCGGTGATCTACACCGACCCGGAAATCGCCTGGGCCGGGCTGACCGAGAAGGAAGCGATCGACCGCCACGTCCCCCACGAGGTGACGAAGTTCCCCTGGGCGGCGTCGGGCCGTGCGGTCGCGCTGGGCCTGACGAACGGCCTGACGAAGATGCTGTTCGACCCCGAGACGAAGCGCGTGTTGGGCGTCGGCATCGTCGGCAGCGGGGCCGGCGAGATGATCGCCGAGGGCGTGTTAGCCCTCGAGATGGGCGCGGTCGCGCGTGACGTGCTGGAGTCGATCCACCCCCACCCGACCCTCTCGGAGACGGTCATGGAGGGGGCGGAGTTGGCCTACGGCAACGCCGTCCACTACGCCGGCAAGAAGAAGCTGGCGAAGTAGGCTGAGCGGGGTTGAAGGCACGCCAAGCTTCAGCGACCGGTGCGGCGGACGATCCCGAGGTTGGCGTCAGGCTCAGGTATTCCGAGGCGCTGGCCCTGCCCTCGACCACACGGTCCGATCTGCAACCCTACTGGTCAACGCGCCGAGTCGCGGGCATCGACGAACCGACCCGGCGTCAATCCGCGCCGACTTCCGCGAGCGAGGCGTCGGAGTGACGGCCTACGACTGGAAGCTTGATCGCCGGAATCGCTCCGGGCGGCCTGAGTGACCCGAGCTTGGTGCGTTTCGGCCGACGCGGCGAATTCGCCGGGCCGACTCCGGTCCCGTGGCCGCCAGTTCACGCCAGGTCTGCCTCGCTCACTTTGCTCCCGCTCGACCCATTTCGACACGCCGGCCGCCCGGAGTCCAGTTCGGTCTGCGTCGGGCCAAATTAACGCTACCGCAGGGTCAAAACGTCAAATCCGCCGCCCCCTTCCGCAACCAAATCCCGTCCAAGCATCTCGGCCCTGAACTCGCAGCCGGGTCAGGCGAACCGTTCGACCCGACGACGCCCCCAGACGTGAAATCCCTCGCCCGCGCGAACTGTGCGGCAAAACACCTCGTATAACGAATTATAAGTTATACTTCGTCATCCACGGTAATTGGCCACCCGCCCCGCGCCGCGGGCCGTCACCCCACGAGCATGCCCCTTCGATGCGCGACACGAAGCCACCGCGAACCGTTTCGCCCCGCACCTTCAGCGACCGCGTCCGCCTGGCGGCCCAGCAGGACTTTTGCCCCCGCTTCAGCGGGCGGGTCCGGCGGGCGCTTTACAACCCGCTCGGGGTGCTGCTCGCGGCGGCGGGGGCGGCGGTGCTGTGCGGCCTGGCCGTCCACCCGCGGGTGTTCGCGCTGGCCGGCGGGCTGCTCGCGGTCGCGGCCTGCGGGGTGGGCTGGCCGTGGGTGACGGCGCGGGGGCTGCGGGTGAGCGTCGGCTACGACCGCGAGCGGGGGGTCGAGGGGGGCGAGGTCGGCGCGTGGGCCGAGGTCACGAACCACCTGCCGTGGCCGGCCTGGGGGTTGGCCCTCGGCGACGGCGTGCGGCTGCCGGCGGTGCCGGGGCGGAGCCGAGTCCGCTACGCCTGGGCGTTCGCGCCGCCGGCACGCGGCGAGTACCCGGCCGACGCGCCGCGCTTGACGAGCGGTTTTCCCTTCGGCGTCTGGGAGGCGGGGCGGGCCGCGGCCGTGGCGTCGCGGCTGGTCGTCTGGCCGCGGACGTTTCCCGTCGGGCCGGTGCCGCCGGCGGGCGACGACGCGGCCGCCGAGGGCCACTCGACGCGCGGGCGGGCCGGCACCACCGGCGACGTGGCCGGCGTGCGGCCGTACCGCCGGGGCGACTCGCCGCGGCGTATCCACTGGGCGCAGTCGGCTAAGCACGACCGCCTCGTCGTCTGCGAGTTGCAAGCCCCCGTGCGGCCCGCGGTGCTAGTGGTCCTTGACGCCGACCCGGCGGCCCACACGCCCGGCCCGGACGGCAGCCGCGGGTGGGCGGTGCGCGTGGCCGCGAGCCTGGCGAAGGGCTGGCTCGACGCCGGGGCGCGGGTCGGACTGGTGTGCGGCGACGAAGTCGTCGCCGTGAACGCCGGCCCGGCGCAGGCGACGCGCGTCCTCGACGCGCTGGCCCGCCTCGGCGCGGGAGGCCGACCGCTGGCGGATGTCCTGGCGTCCCCGGCAGTCAGGTCGGCCCAGGTCGCGGTGCGGGTCGTCGTCGCGTCCGACCTAGGCGCGGCCGGCGTCGGCCCGGCGGCCGGGGTGCGCTGGGCGATCCTGCACGCGGACGGCTTCCCCGGCGACGCGCCCGGCCCCACGGTGGCCGCCGGCCGGGTGCCGCGGGCGTGGCTCGACGTGCCGTCGGTCGAGGAGGTGGCCCACCGGCTGCGGCACGGCACCGCGGAGGCGTCGCATGGCTCGTGACGCCGCCGGCCGGGGTGCCCGCCTGGCCACGTTCGCCCTGATGGTTCTGGCCTACGCCGCCTGCGAGGTCGCCGCCTACCCCGACGGCCGGCCGCGCCCCTTCGGCGTCGCCTACGGCCTGACGGTCTTGACCGTCGCCGCGACGCTCAGTGCGTTCGTGCCCGTCCCAGTACGGGGATGGCCGTTGCCGACGCGATCGGGTTTTCTGATAGTCGGCGGCACGCCCGCCCAAAAGGCTAAACCTCCGCGACGAACTATAACGACCCGTCACCGCTTATCGCCCTCACACTCACGACCGCTCAGGTGCAGCAACTGTTAACTTGGAGGGCGGTTCAGAAAGTTGCGCCCCGATCCAATAACGTTGACGACTAGAAGGCTCCAGGTTGAATCAACACGTGTCGAATCAAGCTGACCGCCGCGGCTGCGGCGAAGTCCTGATCCGATTCGCGTTGCGGATTCCGTTTATGACCGTCCGCCCAGTCGCAGATTCCCTTGACGAGTGCCCACTCACAACTGACCCGGCCCGCCGCCGCCGCCAATCCCGCCCCTTCCATCTCACCGCCGATCGCTGACCCATAACGGATGAAGAGTTCCGCTTTAAAGTCCGCGTTATCGATCAGCTTTTCGCCCGAAAGGACCGGGCCAAAAAGTGCCCGACTTTGGACACCGGTTGGGCCAGTGAACGTCCAGCCGATGGCGTTTCTGAGTCGGTTCAGTACCTTCGGCCCGGCCTGCACGTGGTGGCCACGGGGGGTCTGATCCCCCGGACTGATCCGCGCTGGCTCGTAGGCAATCAGACGGTCGGCGACCAACACGTCGCCGATCCTCTGGTTGTCACTGTCGCGGCCGAAGGCGATGCCGACCATCATGACCGCCTTGGGACTCCAATCCCGCAGCAGTTCCGCCGTAACCGCCAGCGCGGCGTCTCGACCGACGGCACCCATGTCACACATGCACAGCACCACTGTCTGAAGCCCGAGGCGGCCCACGAAATACGTATTCGGGCCGCGGAAGACCTGGAGTACCGTGAGTCGCGCGTGGGCCGGTGTCATGTGCCTTAACACCATGTCCCGCTCGATCGGCGTCGCGGTCAACACGGCCACCTGCGGGGGGATTTTCTCAAGCACTTCATCGAACTCGGCAGAGACGGGTGACGGCAGCGGCAGGGCACGCCAATGCTCATGGGCATAGTTTGGCGGGGTACGAGTCCGGCTAGAGGGTGGGGCAGGCGGCTTGTTCGAGAGCAGTGCTTGGATTGCGAACGACGACGCCAAGAACACGTCAAGCGGGTTGGCCTTAGTGCCGAGTATCGAGAAATACGAAGAGGCCGACACCTCGGCGACCTTTTGTCGTAGTGGGGGCGGTACTTGGTTGATCGAATCGGGACTTCGTACCCACTCGTACGGCACTGTCAAATTCTCTCGCCAGGCCAACTGAACGCCGTTGAGGGGGGAACCGGTCGTCTGTCGCCAGCTAAGCCGGTGCATCAGCAGCAGCCAGTGACCGGCACTGGGGGCGCTCCGCGACACGGGTTGATCGATGAGCACTCCGTCGGGATACACCAACATTCCGGCCTGCCAGCCGTGGGATGTTGACTCCGACGGCGGGTCAGTCACGGCACCAAAAACGTACCGGATTCCGCCAACCGGCGCGTGAAACAGGTCTGTCAACTCTTGAGCGTATTCATGGTTGGCAAGGTCAGCCCCAGACAGTACGCGGGCAGCAGCCTCAGCTAAGCTTTCAAACGCTGCGAGCGACTGGTCGTCCCCGCACAGGTAACTTGATCGCAGCCGTAGTGGCTCAAAAACTGCTCGTGGCTGGCCGTTCCCGTCTCGGATGATCCGAGCCTCGGGGTTTGACTCATCTCGGGCGACCCATTCGCGGAAGCGTGATTCGACGCCGACTAGGGTTGAGTACGAGACGATTTGCCACGGATCGTTGGTCTCACGATTCTGCTCAATGAACTTGTTGGCGATCCAGTCGGGACCGCCGGCCCGGTCCCGCTCGTGGTCGCCGACCTCGACAAATAGGTGGTGCAGCCCGCGCGATTGGGCGGCCTTCGCAGCGAACTGGTCTTGTAAAGTCTTCAGTGTCTCACGCCAATCCACTGCTAACCCTCCCACTTACGAACTCGGTGATCAGCAGTATACCGCAACGTGGACACCGACGCCTGCCTGACGGGGCTGCGCGCCGCGCTCGACGGGGCGTTACTCGGCAAGGCCGAGGTGGTCGAGCGGGTCATCGCCTGCCTGCTCGCCCGCGGCCACCTGCTCCTCGAAGACAAGCCGGGGCTGGGCAAGACGACCCTGGCGAAGGCCCTCGCCGCGGCCGTCGGCGGGGCGTTCGCGCGGGTGCAGTGTACGCCCGACCTGCTGCCGGGGGACATCACCGGCTTCAGCGTGTTCAACCAGAAGACGCGCGAGTTCGACTTCCAGCCCGGCCCGGTCTTCGCCGACATTTTGCTCGCCGACGAGATCAACCGCACCACCCCGCGCACCCAGTCGGCGCTGTTGGAGGCGATGGCCGAGCGGCAGGTGACCGTGGATAACGTGCGGCACCGGCTGCGCGACGACTTCCTGGTGATCGCCACGCAGAACCCCGTCGAGCACCACGGCACCTACCCGCTGCCCGAGGCCCAACTCGACCGCTTCGCCATGAAGCTCTCGATCGGCTACCCGGACAAGACGCACGAGCGGGACATGCTCGCGGCCGCCGTCAACGCGGGCCACCGGGAGCCGACGCCGATCCAGGGCGTGCTGCCGCGCGTCCTCGCCGGCCTGCAAGACCGCGTCGCCGCCGTCGCCGTAGCCCCGGCGATCCAGAACTACCTGATCGACCTGGCGCAGCTCACCCGCACGCACCCCAAGGTGCCGCTGGGCCTCAGCCCGCGCGGCCTGATGACGTGGCAGCGGGTCGCCCAGGCGTGGGCCTTCCTCCAGGGCCGGCCGTTCGTCACGCCGGACGACGTGGCCGCCGTCGCCGTGCCGGTCCTCGGCGTGCGCCTCGGCGGCGACCACGATAGCACCGCCGTCATCCGCGAGGTCATGGCGACCGTGCCCGTGCCCGTCTACCCGGCCTGAACCGATTCGAGTCCTTCACCGCAAAGGGGTTTCCCGTGGAGTCGATGTTCTGGGCGTTCGCGCTGCGCCTCGGCCAGGCCGCCATCGAGGCGTCGCTCACGCTCGTGATCGGGGCCGTGGTCGCCGGGGTCTTGCGCCGCATGGTCGGGCCGGCCGGCACGCGAAAGCTGTTCGGCCGCGGGGCCAAGGGGCTGTTCCGCGGCTGGCTCGCCGGGATGCTGCTGCCGGTCTGCTCGCTGGGCGTGATCCCGGTCGCCCGCGAGATGCGCCGCGCCGGCGTGCCCGGCGGCACGGTGCTCGCCTTCGTGCTGGCGGCCCCGCTGCTGAACCCGATCTCGTTCCTGTACGGGCTCACACTCGCCGAGCCGACGGTGATCCTCACCTTCGCGGCGCTGTCGCTGGTCCTCTCGACGATGGCCGGGTTCCTGTGGGACGCCGTGTTCGCCGGGGCGGGCGAGGCAGCCGCCGTCGAGGGCCTGGCCCGCGCCGCCGACGCCGAGCCGTCGCCCGCCGCCGGGCCGCGCCGGGTGCTGGCGGTCGCCGCCACCGCCGCCCGCGAGTTGGCCGGCCGCGACCTGGCCTTCTACGCCGTCGGCCTGGCCGGGTCGGCGGCGCTGTCGGCGCTGATCCCGTTCGGCGCGCTCCAGCACACGATGCACCACTCGGACCGCCTGGCCCCGCTGGAGATGGCCGCGCTGGCCGTGCCGATCTACACCGCGCCGCTCCAGGGGATGATGAAGATCGGCCTGATGTTTGAGCACGGCAACTCGATCGGCGCGGCCTTCGTGCTCTTCGCGCTGGGCGTCGGGTCGAGCCTGGGCACGCTGGCGTGGCTGGCGACCGACTTCGGCGGCCGGCGCGTGCTGCCCTGGTTCGCGGCCTACCTCGCCCTCATCCTGGGCCTAGCCTATACCTGCGACGCCGCCCTGTACGACACCCGCCGGGCCGAAGCCGACCACACCCACGCCTTCGACGACTACTCGTCGCCGTTCCCGGCCGACTCGACCGGGGCGGCGGCCACCACGCGGGCGAAACTCGCCGAGAAGTTCGGCCCACTCGAACAGCCCGCCGCCGTCGCGCTGGCGGCCCTGGTCGCCGCCGGGTACGCCCTCCGCCGCCTCGACCGCGCCGGCCGGGTCGAGCGCTGGCTGACCGCGCCGCCGCCGCCCGCCGCCCCCGGCCGCGCGCCGTCCCGGTGGGCCGCCCCCGTCCCCGGACCGGTCCTCGGGGCGGTCGCCGTCGCCGGGCTGGTCGCGTTCAGCGTCGCCGGCGCGTTCGTCTACTACCCCGAGCGCAAGCAGTGCCTCACCCAGATGGCGGCCGTCCGCGCCGACGCGTCGCTGGCGGTGCGGGTCGGCAAGGCCGACGAGGCGATCCTGCACCTCGAAGAACTCGACCTGCTCGTGCGCAAGCTCGAAGTCGGCGTCTTCCTGCGGACGCCCGGCGTGACGGCCGCCCAGTCGAAGGCCGCCGAGGACCTGCGCGAAGCCCTCGAAGCGGTCCGGGACGCGCTGATCGCCGACGACCGGGACGGCGCGCGGCGCGAGTTGCAGGAGACGATGGAGCCGGCCTACCGGGCCTGCCGGGCGGCGTTCGGCGACTGACCCGCGGGCCAGGCGGGGGGAGCACTTTGTGGTATTACGAAGTATACAACTTGCGGACTCGTGATTCGGTATTACAAAGACATACAGTAACCGAGAGGCCTGGAGTCGCCGGATGAAGCGAGTCGTTTGTGCGGCCATGTTGGCGCTCGTCGCCGGGTGCGGCGGGCCGCCGCTGGCCTCGGTCGAGGGGGTCGTGACGCTCGGCGGCAAGCCGCTCGCCGACGTGGAGGTGCAGTTCCTCCCGGACCCGGCCCACGGGACGACCGGCCCGCCGGCGTCCGCGTACACCGACCGCGACGGCCGCTACCGGATTCCGGCCGCCGGGACCGTCGGGGTCGTCGTCGGCAAGCACCGCGTCTGCGTCAACGACGCGACCCTGATGATGCCCGGCAACGGCACCGATCCCGACGACGGCAGCCCCGCCCCCGCGGCGGCGGAGGCCGGCCCCCGCAAGCCCCGCCTGCCCGCCGTTTACAGCGATGTGACCCGCACCCCGTTCAACGCGATCGAAGTCCGGCCCGGCACGCAGACCCTCGACTTCGCCCTCAAACTCACGCCCTGACCCCAACCCCCACCGAGAACCGCACCGATGACCCGCCACCCCCGCCGCGCCGGCTTCACGCTGATCGAACTGCTCGTGGTGATGGCCATCATCGCCATCCTGATCGGGCTGCTGCTGCCGGCCGTGCAAAAGGTCCGCGAGGCCGCCGCCCGCGCCCAGAGCCAGAACAATCTGAAGCAACTCGCGCTCGCCTGCCATAGCTACCACGACGTGAACCAAGGGATGCCCTCGTCAACCTTCAGCCCGACCCCGCCCAACCCGGCGGCGACTTACGCCAGTTGGGTGATCCCGCTCTTCCCTTACTTCGAGCAGGACAACCTGTTCCGGCAGTGGTACGCGAACCCGGTCTTCACCGCGTGGTACGACGGGCCGACCGCCCCGGCTGCGACGGTGGTCAAGACGCTGCTCGCGCCGGCCGACGCCCTCGGCACCACTCCCTTCGAGCAGGCGGCCCCCGGCGTTAACCCGACGTTCCCGAACGGCCGGTACGTCGGCCTGACGAGTTACGGCTGCAACGGCGGGACGGCGGCCCCCGCCGCACTCTTGAAGGACGGGCCGTTCTCCGCCAGCTCGCGGACGCGGCTCACCGACATTACCGACGGCACGACCAACACGATCCTGCTCGGCGAGCGCTACGGGTTCGACCCCAACTGGGCGGCGCTGACCCGCACCGCCGTGAACGACCTGCGGGGCTACTCGGCGTGGGCCGGCGGCGTGTTCTTCGTGTACCGCTCGACGCTCTCGCCGATCAACTACCGCCTGCCGGAGTCGGTCGCCACGGCCCCCCCGGCCTCCGGGAGCGCGGCCTACTTCGACCTCTACTACCGCCGGCTGTTCGCCTACGGCAGTTCCAGTCCGGCCGGGGCGAGCCTCGCGTTCGCCGACGGCTCGGTCAAGTTCCTGGCGACCTCGACCAACCTCATCACGCTGCGCGAACTCAGCACCATGAGCAGCGGCATCGTCGTCGCGGGGGACTACTAATGCCTGCCGCAGCCCGCTGGCTGCTCCTGGCCGTGGCCGCACTCCTCGCCCCTGCCGGCGCGTCGGCGGAGATGCCGACGGTTAACTCGATGGCTCTGCGGATGCTCGACGGCGAGGCGCTGTACACCGCGGCCGGCGGGCTGAAGCCGGTGAGCGACGGCTTCTGGCAAGCCCGCTTCCCGGCGGACCAAGTGACCAGCCCGGAGGTGGACGCCGCCCGCGCGGCGCTCGCCGCCCTGCCGCTCGGCCCGGACCTCGACGCCGGGGTCTACGTCTTCGCCAAGCCGTTCGGCGGCCAGCGCACGGCGTCCGCGTTCGTCGCCCACAAGCCGAGTTTGAGCGCGCTGATCGCCCGGCGGTGGGACGCCTTCGGGCCGCTCGGCGTCACCCCGGCGACCCGACCGCAGCAGGTGATGGAGGCGATCGACCGCGCCCCGCCGGCGGCCCGGTGGCGGGCGTTCGGCCTGGCCTTCGGCTACCCCGACTACGCCGTCGATTTCTTCGTCGCGGCCGGTGAGGAGCAGGCCGCCACGGGCCAGTTCGTCGCCCGCGACTTCCTGAGCCTCCCCACCTTCGCGTCCGACCGCGGCCGCTTCGTCTACGCCGTGCCGAAGGGGCACGCCGAGCGCGACGAGGACCGGCAGTTGAAGGCGGCGACGGCCCCGATCTTCGCGGCGTACGCGGCCTGGCGGCAAGCCTACGTCGGCGACGGCAAGGCGACGGCGCAGGTTCCGTGGGGCGACTGGCTTGCGCTGCCGACCGTCGCCGCGACGGCCCCCGCGACCCCGCACTGTGAGCCGAGTCGCCCGACGCGCCCGCCGTGCGCGGTGCCGCGGCGGCTGTCCCGTTTGCGCCGCTAACGCCCCCGACGACTGACCCGATACCCTGACGGAGAATGCTCATGACAGTGACCCGACGAAGCGCGGTGACCCTGGCCCTGATGGCCCTCGCGGCCGCGATCGGCTGCGGCGGCAAGGCGAAAGACGGCGGACGCTTCAGCGACTCCGGGAAGCTCCGCGTGGTGGCGACGTTCAGCGTGCTGGGCGACCTCGTCAAGAACGTCGCCGGGGACGCGGCCGAGGTCGTCACCCTCGTCGGCCCGGACGCCCACACCTTCGACCCGTCGCCGCAGGACGGCATGGCCGTCGCCGACTGCGCGATCCTCTTCGAGAACGGGGCGGGGTTCGAGTCGTGGCTCGACGGCCTGTTCGCGTCGTCCGGGTCGAAGGCGGCCCGCGTCGCCGTGACGAAGGGGCTCGAATTGCGCGAGGGGGGAGTGCCACCACAAGCCCGAGGACAAGGGCAAGCCGCACGAGCACGAGGACGACCCGCACGCCTGGCACGACGCGAAGAACGCCGCCCACATGGTCGGCGTGATCCGCGACCGGCTGTGCGAAATCGACCCCGGCCACGCCGACAAGTACCGGGCGAACGCCGCGGCCTACCTCGCGAAGCTCGACGCGCTGCACGCCTGGGTGGGGCGGGAGGTCGCCACGCTGCCGCCGGCCCGTCGCGTCCTCGTCACCAGCCACGACACCTTCGGGTACTTCGCCGACCGCTACGGCTTCACGGTCGCCGGGACCGCGCTGGCGTCCTTCTCGACGGAGGCCAGCGACCCGTCGGCCGCCGCGTTCGCCCGGCTCGTCGAGTCGGTCCAGGCGGCGAAGGTGCCGGCGATCTTCGCGGAGAACGTCCAGAACCCCAAGCTCATGCAGCGCCTCGCCGCCGAGGCCGGGGTGAAGCTCGCCCCGCCGCTGTTCACCGACGCGCTCGGCAAGCCGGGGAGCGGCGGGGACACCTACGAGGCGATGACGCGCCACAACGTCACCACGATCGTGGCGGCCCTCAAGCCATGAGTGACCCGCTGCTCCCGTACTCGCGCGGCCGGCACGCCGACCCCGACCCGGACGCCCCGGCGCTGTCCACCGACCGGCTGACGGTCTGCTACTCCGGCGGCGACCGCGTCGCGCTGCGCGCCGTGTCGCTGCGGGTGGCGCGGGGCGCGCGGGTCGCCCTCGTGGGGCCGAACGGCGCGGGCAAGAGCACCCTGCTCAAGGCGGTCGCCGGGCTGCTGCCGGTGGCCTCGGGCGGCGTGAAGGTCTACGGCAACCCCGTCGGCGCGTGCCACCACCGCGTCGCCTACCTGCCGCAGCGCGGCGACATCGACTGGACCTTCCCCGTTTCGGTCGCCCGCTTCGTGCTGGCCGGCCGCTACGTCCACCTGGGCTGGCTGCGCCGCCCCGGCCGGCGCGACCGCGACGCCGTCACTACGGTGTTGGAGCGCCTCGGCCTCGCCGACTTGGCCGGCCGGCAGATCGGCCGGCTCTCCGGCGGGCAGCAGCAGCGGGCGATCCTGGCCCGCGCCCTCGCCCAGGGGGCCGACCTGCTCCTGCTCGACGAGCCGCTCAACGCCGTGGACGCCGCCACCCGCGACGCCATCGACGCCGTCACGGCGGACCTGCGCGACGAGGGCAAGTCGATGCTGGTCGCCACGCACGACCTCGGCCGGCTCGCCAACTCCTTCGACTCCGCCGTCTACCTCGAAGCCGGCGCGGTGGTCCCCCCGCCGGCCGGGGCGTTCTGCGGCGCGCCGTGCTGCGCCCCGGCGGAGAGGGGTCCGGCGTGGGCTGGCTGACCGACCCGTTCCGCTACGCCTTCATGCAGAACGCGCTGCTCGCGGCCGTGCTCATCGGGGTGACCTGCGCCGTGCTGGGCGTCTACGTCGTGCAGCGGCGGATGGCCTTCGTCGGCGACGCGATGGCCCACACGACGCTACCTGGCCTGGTCATCGCCCACCTCGGCGGCTGGAGCCTGTCCGTCGGCGGGCTGGCCGCGGCCGGGGTCACGGCCGTCGCCATCGCCTGGGTGTCGCGCCGCGGCCGCGTCAAGGAGGACACTGCCATCGGCGTCGTCTTGACCGGCATGTTCGCCGTCGGCGTGCTGCTGATGAGCCGCACCCGGTCGTTCCGCGACCTGTCGCACATGCTCTTCGGCAACGTCCTCGGGGTGACGGCCGCCGACCTCTGGCTGATCGCCGGGGTGGCCGCGCTGGTTCTGGCCGCGCTGGCGCTCTTCCACAAGGAACTCGAACTGACCTCCTACGACCCGACGCACGCCGAGGTTCTGGGCCTGCGGCCGGGGCTGACGCGGCTGCTGCTCTTGGGGCTGCTCGCGCTGGCGGTGGTGACCGGCATCCAGGCCGTCGGCGTGATCCTGACGAACGCGCTGCTCGTGACGCCGGCGGCCGCCGCGGCGCTGCTGACGGACCGGCTCCCGGTGCGGATGGCGTTGGCAGCCCTGATCTCGACCGGCTGCGCCGCCGGCGGGCTGGTCGCGTCCTACGCGCTGGAGGCGTCGTCCGGCGCGTCGATCGTGCTGGCCTGCACGGCGTCGTTCGCCGCGGCCGCCGCCTTCGCCACCGCCCGCCGACAGTTCCGCCCGGCTCGGGGCGACTGAACTTCTTGGCCACGCAATCCTGAAACCGTACCGCTTCGATCCGCACCCACAAGGAGGGCCAGCCTTGAACCCGACGCGACCCGCGGCCGACTTCCGCCGGCGGACTGGGTCGCGGAGCGCTTCGGCACGGCCTACCGCGAGCAGTGTCTGGCGGCGCGGAACCAGGCGAACGCCGCCCCGGCCGGGGACATGGCCCGCGACTGGGACCGGGTCGCCAAGACGTGCAAACGCTTCCGCGGGTCGGACGGGTTGGCCCTCGACCCGTGGCGGCGCTTCCTACACGCCCACCGGCCGACCGGCCCCGCGCCCCGCGCCCCGCGCCCTGCGCCCCGATTTCTCGCCCCTCCACCCGAGTGCAATCATGACGACTACGAAGAGGCTCCCCGTCACCGTCCTGTCCGGCTTCCTGGGGGCCGGCAAGACGACGCTGCTCAACCACGTCCTCGCCAACCGGCAGGGGATGCGGGTCGCGGTGATCGTCAACGACATGTCCGAGGTCAACATTGACGGCGCGCTGGTGAAGACCGGCGACGCCACGCTGTCCCGCACCGACGAGAAGCTCGTCGAGATGCAGAACGGCTGCATCTGCTGCACGCTCCGCGAGGACTTGCTCAACGAGGTCGCCGCGCTGGCCGCCGAGGGGCGCTTCGACTACTTGCTCATCGAATCGACCGGGATCTCGGAGCCGCTGCCGGTCGCCGAGACGTTCACCTTCGAGGACGAGGCCGGCCAGTCGCTCGCGAAGGTCGCCCGGCTCGACACGATGGTCACCGTCGTGGACGCGGCCAACTTCCTGGAGGACTACCAGTCCACGGAGTCCCTCGCCGAGCGGAAGATCGGGCTGGGCGACGGGGACGGGCGGGAGGTCGTCAACCTGCTCGTCGATCAGGTCGAGTTCGCCGACGTGATCGTCGTCAACAAGGCCGACGCGGTGACTCCCGCGCGCCTGGTCGAGTTGTGCGCGGTGCTGCGGGGGCTGAACGCGGCGGCCAAGATCGTCCCCGCGACCCGCGGCAACGTGGACCTGCGCGACGTGCTCTCGACCGGCCGCTTCGACTTCGACCGGGCGTCCGCCGCCCCCGGCTGGATGGCGACGCTGCGCGGGGAGACGCACTCCGAGGCGGACGAGTACGGCATCACGAGCTTCGTCTACCGGTCCCGCCGCCCGTTCCACCCCGCGCGGCTGCACCGGTTCATGTTCGACAAGCCGCTGCTCGCCGGACTGCTGAGGTCGAAGGGCTTCTGCTGGCTGGCCACCCGGCCGAAGTGGGTGGCGTACTGGTCCCAGGCCGGCCGCGTGACGGAACTCTCGCCGCGCGGCGGCTGGTGGGTCGATCTGCCCCGCGACCGCTGGCCGGCCGACGCCGCCGAGCGGGCCGACATCCTCGCCGACTTCGAGGGGGAGTTCGGCGACTGCCGGCAGGAACTGGTCTTCATCGGCCGGAGGCTCGACGAGGCGGCGGTGCGGGCCGCTCTGGACGCCTGCCTAGTGACCGACGCCGAGTTCGCCGGCGGCCCGGAGGCGTGGTCGCACCTCCGCGACACCCTGCCCGAGTGGCCGAGTACCGAACGCGAGTCGGCCCGCGGCTGACTCCGCGTCAGGCCGGCCGGACTTCCACCGGCCCGTGGTCGTCGCAGTGGTCGCCGTGCGGGTGGTGCAGGTGGCCGCCCACGAGGTAGTCGGTGTGGTCGCCGTGCGGGACGGCCTCGTGCCCGCAGCCCTCGCCGTGGACGTGGCCCTTCTCGTGCCCGCCGCAGTCGTGCGTCGGCGTGCAGGCGTCCGGGTTGGTCCCGTCCACCGGCAGGGTGTGCTCTTCGACGCCGGCCGCGGTGACGTGGTGCAGGTGGCCGTCGTGCAGGTAGTCGGTGTGGCCGTCGTGCGTCACGGCGGTGTGCCCGCAGGCGGGGCCGTGGTCGTGGTCGTGCGGCTCGGGGTGGGAGTGGTTCGCCATGTCAGTCGTCTCCGTCTGGGGGTCGGGACGCCGGGGCCGCGTCCAGTTCGCGGGCGTGCCCCAGCGCGGTCAGGGTCAGGTCGGCGGCGAACTCGGCCGCGAACAGCGCGAGCAGGAGCATGGCGTCCATCCTCAGCGGTCGGAGCGGAGGGTCGGGCAAACCCGAACCGCTCGGACGCGCCGCCGGCTTACGCCCGCAGCGAGGCGACCGGCTTCTGGGTGGCGTAGCGGTCGAAGCGGTCCGAGAGCGCGAAGAAGGTCGGGGCCCACAGGCCGACGAAGATCGCCGTGCGCTCGCCGTGCGCGGTGGTCAGGACGTCCGGGTCGCGCATGATGGCCCAGATGGCGATCGACACGCCGATCGACGCGAAGCCCATGACGAAGCAGACGTTACTGAGGAGTCGAAGCATACCGGTGGACATGGCGTTCCCCCTTGTGAGGCGTGGAGTCGGACAGGAAGACAGATCCTGTGCCGTGAGCCATTCCTAGTCGCCGGACCCGGCCTAAAGCCCGCCGCGTGACGTTTCGCTCGCCGCACCCAACGGAGAAGCGGCCGTCGTCGCCCTCGCGACTCCGGCCGCTGCCGGCCCCGGCCCGCCGGGGTGGGCGTTACTTGATGCGTTCGAGTTCCTTCAGGCCGCCGGTGTCGCGCTTGTACAGCGGCAGGTGGCGGTAGTAGACTTCGAGCGTCATCAGTGTCAGGCAGGTCGTGCCGAGCCGGCCGCAGTTGTTGCCGATGAACTCGTTGTCGGCCTCCCAACTGCCGGCCTCCTTCTTGCCCTGGGCGGTCTGCGTCGAGATGAGCATGTCCCGCATCGCCGGGTTCCAGGTCTCGTACCACTCCTTGCCCTCGAAGAAGTGCATGACCTGCGTGGCGTAGTAGTAGTAGTAGATGTTGGTGTACGCCTTGGTCGGCAGTTGGCTCTTGAGGATCGCGCCGACGCCCGCGGCCATGCCGGGGTTGTTCGGCCCCCAGCCGTCGACGTAGTAGCGGCACAGCAGGCCGACCGGCGTCATCGTCTTGGTCGCGGCCGGCGACGAGTAGCCGTACTCGCCCTTGTTCGAGCCGGTCGCCACCGAGTCGAGGAACTTGCGGCAGCGCTCGAACGACTTCTTGTCGACGACGAGGTCCTTGCAGAGCTTGGCCGACTGCAAGGCCTGGATCTGCCAGCCGACGATCGACGTGTCGCCGCCGGTGCCGCCCGCCTGGTAGTTCCACGCGCCGGTGGTCGTCTGGCCGGTGACGATGTAGTTGACGGCCTTCTGGGCGTAGGGCACCAGCGCCTTGTCCTGCGACATGCCGAGCAGTTCGCACACCGCGACGGTGGCGATGCCGTGGGCGTACATGCCCGACGCGCCTTTGAAGCTGCCGTTGGCCTGCTGGTTGGCGAGCAGGTACTTGATGCCGGCGTCGACGTTGGCCTTGTACTTGTTGTCCTTGGCGGTGGACTTGTGCGTCTGCCCGGCGGCGAGCAGCGGCAGCAGCCCCATGCCGGTGGCGGCGATCGTGTCCTTGCTGGAGCCGTCGAAGACCCACGAGCCGTTCGGCTTCTGCTGCTTGATAAGCCAGATCAGGCCGCGGGCGACGGCCGCCTCGGACAATGAGTTGCCGCCGCCCGAGGCCAGCAACTTGCTACGCGTCGCCTGCCCGCGGCCCAGCATGCCGTCGGAACTGATCCCGTCGCCCCCGGCCCCGCCGCCGCTCATCACGTTCCCGGCG
>JANXTD010000105.1 GCA_025352585.1 Fimbriiglobus sp. | reverse complement strand
TCCATGGCGTCCACGAGCCGCGGCGTCACGAGGATGACCAGCTCGGTCTCGCGCTCATCTTGGCTAACGGTGCTGAACAAGGCCCCGAAATACGGCACGTCGCCGAAGTAGGGCACCTTCGTGCTGGTCGCCTGGATGGTTGTTTGCAGCAAACCCCCGATGGCAAACGTTTGCCCGGCTTCCATCGTGACGCTCGACTGCATCGTGGTACGGTTGAAACCAGGGGAAAAAGTACCACCAGGGACGGCGACTCCGTTACCGTTGTTGACGCTAGAGATCTCGGGCGCGATCTCGACGTAGATCTTGCCGTTGCCGTAAACGATCGGCAAAACGTTGAGCGTTGTGCCGACATCCACTTGCCCGACGGACGTCCCGCCGAAGCCCCCCGACGCGCTGATGACGGCCTGAGTCCCGCCGACGCGGATACTCGCGGGCCGTCCCGACTGAGTGATAACCTTGGGCTCCGACAGCAGCTTCGCCAAGTTCTCCGTGCGAAGCGCTCGGATTACCCCAAGCGCGCTGGCTGGGACGATGCCGATGTTGATGTTTCCGGTCGTCCCAGGCGCGAACCCGCCCAGCCCTCCCCCAGTGCCGCCAGTGGCACCAATCGTAGACAAGCCAAGTCCGCCAAGGATGCTGTTAACGCTTCCGCTGGACCCACCGATACCCAAGGAGACGGCACGCTCGCGGAGCTCGGAGCGGTCCACCTGGGCGATCACCACGTCGATCAGGACGTGCTGGACGCCGCCGATCTGCAGGGCGTTGATGATGTTGTTGACCGAGCCGCCGACCGCCGACGAGGCGATCTTGAGCACGATGTCGGCGTCCTCGGCGCGGTTGACGTAGCCGCTGAGGATGATTGCCCCGCCCGCGGCCGGGGTCACGACCACGTTGGCGGTCGGCACCGTCTGCTTGAGGATCTTGCGCAGCAGCTCGTAGTCCGGCTGGACGAGGACTTCGATCTTGGACTGCGAGTTGTCGGCGAACTGGAGGGTGACGGTGGTCAGCCCCTCCTTCTTCGCGGTCAGCGACAGCAGCTTGGGGTCGGTCTGGTTGGTGGTGGCGAAGACGATCTCTTCGTTGGCGATCGCGATGCCCTTGATGGCCTTGCCGTTCTTGGGGTTGTACGTGACGAGGTTCCCCAGCGGCACGATGACGGCCCCGGTGAACGAGTCGATGCGGGCCTCGGCCGGGCCGTTGGCCGGGGCCGCGCCCATTGCTGGGGGCTGGGCCTGGGCCGAGACGCCGAGCATCCCGGCGGCCGCGACGAAGCCGGCCAGCAGCCGCAGTCGTGTCAAAGTTGTTCGGCGCATCCTTACACCTCTCCCCTAGCTACAAGTGTGACGAGAGTCCTTCTCGCCGTCGGAACCCGTTGAAACCCCTATCGACACTCCGCGGGGCGACCGCGAGGCTCGGGCTGGCCCCCCTTGCGAGGGGGGCGTGACCCTGGTGTTGCTCACTCACTGACTCACTCACTCACCCGGCGTCGGGTCGGGCGATTGCGTCAGACCTTCTCGCCGTCCTTGGCCGGCTCGCCGGACTTCGGGGGCTTCGGGGCGGCCTTGGGGGCCGGCTTCGCCGCGGGCTTCGCCGCCGGCTCCTCGTCGTCGTCCGCGGCCGGCACCTTGTCCGGGGCCGCGTTGACCGAGACCTCGCCCAGGTACTTGTAATCGCCGTTCGGCAGGACCTGGTAGCGGATCTTCTTGGTCCCGTTGCCCGTCGTGATGGTCACGTCGTGGTAGACCGGCGGCGTCTCCTTCTCGGCGGGCGGCTCGACCGCCTTGGGCTGGGGCCGCGGGTCGCCGCCGAGGAACGACTTCGGCAGGAACTGGCCGGCCGCCAGGTCCTTGGTGACGAACTTGCCGGTCGAGCCGCGGACGTCTTCGATGCCGTTGGCGGGGGCCGGCTTGGCGAACTCCTTCATCTCGAAGAGCGTGTCGATCACTTCCGGGGTCAACTGCGTGCCGGCGGGGATGTCCTCGCGGGCGACCACCAGCTTGACGGTGTCGCTCTTCGCGGGCTTGGCGTCGGGGCCGCCGTCGCTGCCGCCGCGGTCCTCGCTCAGCGGCATGTCGGCCAGCAGCGCCCACAGCTGCTTCTCGGTCAAGGGCGGCGTCTCGGACCGCATCGGCGTCTGGCCGACCAGGATCAGCCGCATGTGGCAGCCGCGCGTCTTGGCGGCGTGCAGGAGTTCAGCAGTCGAGGAGGTCACGGCGAACGAAACGGTGCCGACGCTGGTGCTGACCGGGGTGTCGGAGGTGATCGTCGAGGAGCCGTCCACCGCGAGCACGAGCATGTCGTGCATGAAGGTCACGACCGTCGCCTTGTCGCCCTGCCGGCGCGACGGGATCGAGGCGAGGATGTTGACCTTCGAGCCGGGCTGGACGAAGCCGGTGACGGTCTCGTCGAGCGTACACGGGATCGACATCATGCCGTAGCCGTCGGGCGGGGCGATCGCCGCGGACTTCGAGACGTCCTTGGGGTTGAACGAGTCGCCCTTGCGGATCGTGCGGACGACGCGCTTGTCGGCCAACTCGTCGAGGTTACCGACGAAGACCTGCGGCGCGGTGCCGGCGGGGAATTCCTTGACGACGACGAGGTCGCCGATGGTGTCCTTCTTGAGCCAGGTGCCGACCGGCAGGTCCTTGGCGGCGACGAGCACCGCGACGGTCTCCTCGGACTTGGGCTTGCTGCCGGCGCTCGAGTACGAGGTCAGTAGGGCGGCCACGAGGCCGCACGCGACGGCGACCGCGACCAGGACCATGTTCTTCTGTTTCATCGCTAGCACCCCTCCAGGTGTACGCAATCGGTTACGGTGCGGGCCGCTGGCTCCGTCGGGATGGCTCGCGGCATACCCGGTGTCACGAGGGGGTGTGACACCGAAGCCGTCGAACCGCCGCCAACCACTGGCGGGCTTCAGCCGTCCCACGTTGACGGGCCAAACAGAAATCACGTGGGCCGGCTGTCGGGGGTGGCCCCGTCACTCAACTCGCTCGTCGCGTCCGGTTCCGCGACACTGTCGCGGTTCCGGACGGCCGAACCCTAGGACGCATCTCCCGCTTCGCAAGAAAAAGGGCCGGAACCCAGAATCCCCCGAGGCGGCGCACGCCCCGCGTAGCACCCGTTGCCTAATCCTTCGACGCGGCGCAGTCCGAAGCTTCACCATTTCCGCGAAGACCGGCACGTTCCACCCAAACCCCCACGGCGGGCGACCGGTGTCTTTCGGCTCCGCCGCAG
>JANXTD010000093.1 GCA_025352585.1 Fimbriiglobus sp. | reverse complement strand
CCTTGCGGCTCGTGTCCTTTTGGCTCTTGGTGATTTCGCGGCTAAAAGCAATCGAGTGGATGAGGATGTCGATGCCGCCGAACTCTTGGCCGACGGCGTTGACCATGCCCTCGATGCTGTAGTCGGCGTTGAGCTTGGCGTAGCGGCGGTCGGTGCGGATGTCTTCGGGCACGTCGGCCATCGTGTCGTAGCTGGCGTCGCACGGGACGAGTTTCTCGACCTTGAACTCGCCGCGGCCGTAGGGCAGTTCGCGTGAGTCGCGGTCAGTGTCGCGCGTGAGGAAGCTGTCCACAATCCCGCAGACGCGCGGGTGGGACGCGAGCACGATCTTGGCCCCGGCCGCGGCGAGGTACTTCGCGATGAACCAGGCGAAGCTCTCGTTGTCGCCGACGCCGGTGACGAGGGCGACCTTGCCGGTGAAGTCGATCGGGATCATACGCAGAACCTACGGGGGGCGGGGAGGCGTTAACTCCCCTTTCTACGGACCGCGTCCGGTGGGGGTAGCGTCCGTCAGCGGTCTAACTCGCCGAACACGCGGGCCAAACTTAGGGTGAAGCCAGGCACGACCTTGCCGCCGTCGAGCGTGTCCGTCGCCTGAAGCACCGTTCCTTGGTCGTCTTGCTCGTAGATGGTCACCGTTCGTTTGACGGGATGCACGACCCAGACGAGTTTGACCCCCGAGGTGAAGTACTGCGTGCGCTTGCGCTTCATCTCGGCAACCGTGTTGCCCGGACTGAGAACTTCGACGCAAATGTCCGGCGCGAGAGCGGGCACAGGCTTCGTCGGGAGCTTGCCGCCTGGGAGGCTCGCGAAGGCGACATACGACGCGTCGGGGGCGCGCGACCCCCCCTCAAAGACTTGGAAGAAGTTGTCGGCTCCGAGGACTACCCCGAGTTCGTGGTCCTCGGCGTAGTTCCCCAACTTGCGGCCGATGAAGAAGGCCAAAAGCGATTCGCGGAAGCCCATGGCTTTCCTCACCAGGGTGCCGTCGATGAGTTCGCACTTGTAACGCTCGACATCTTCAAGGGTCGCAGTGCCAGGGGCGGGGACCATCAAAATGCGGCTCAAGTCGATGTCGCCCAAGTCGGACACCAAATCCGCGAGAGTGCGAACCGTCGTCGCAACCTCGTCCTCCATTTCGTTCGGCATCTCCTCGACTTGCACGCTCATGTTCGCTCCTCCGGTTGGGTGGCACCCGCATTCTAATCGACGACACTGCCCATTGGCACCGCAAAGCCGCGTCGGTTATACTGGTGGGCGTCCACCCCCACCCCCCAGGGCTTTCCCCCATGTCGCGTTGGTTCCTCTCCCTCGTCGCCGTCGCCGCGGCGTGCCTCCCGGCCGCCGCCCAGGTGCCGCCGGACAAGTCGATTTCGACGTTGACCGCCGGGCCGGGCCTGCAAGTCGAACTGTTCGCCGCCGAGCCGATGCTGATCAACCCCACGGCCATTGATGTCGATGACCTCGGCCGCGTCTGGGTCGCCGAGGCGGTCAACTACCGGCGGAAGAACTTCAACCGGCCGATCCTTCGCGAGGCCGGCGACCGCATCGTCGTGCTCATCGACGCCGACGGCGACGGCAAGGCCGACAAGTCAGAGGTCTTCTACCAGGGCCAGGAGCTTTGCGCCCCGCTGAGCGTGCTGGCGATTCCGCAGGTCAAGAACGGCAAGAAGGCTGGGTACCGCGTGCTGGTGGCGCAGTCGCCCGACATCCTCGAATTCACTTGTTCCGGCGACGAGCCGAAGGCCGACGGCCCGCCAAAGAAGTTTCTCACCGGCTTCGGCGGCTTCGACCACGACCACGGCGTCCACGGCCTGCACATGGGGCCGGACGGCAAGATCTACTTCACCGTCGGCGATCAGGGATTAAAGGGTCTGCAATCGGCCGACGGCAAGGGCCGCAAGTTTGTCAGCAACACGACCGACTGCCAGGCCGGGACCGTCTGGCGTTGCGATTTGCAAGGCAACAATCTCGAACTGATTGCCCACAACTTCCGCAACAACTACGAAGCCTGTGTCGATAGCTTCGGCGAAATCTGGCTCTCGGACAACGACGACGACGGCAACCAGCAAACCCGCATCTGTCACGTCTTGCCGGGCGGGAACTACGGCTACTTCCCCCGCGGGGCCGGCCAATCCCACTGGCACGAGGAGCAGCCGGGCATCGTCCACAAAACGTTGCGCACCGGCTTCGGCTCGCCGACCGGCATCCAGTTCTACGAAGGTAACTTGTTGCCCAAGCAGTACCACAACACGTTAATGCACACCGACGCCGGCCCGCGCGAGTTGCGGGCGTTCACCCGCAAGCCGAAGGGCGCGGGCTACGAACTCGACAAGGTCAACATGCTGACCAGCACCGACAGTTGGTTCCGCCCGTCGGACATCTGTACGGCCCCGGACGGCAGTGTTTTCGTCGCCGACTGGTACGACCCCGGCGTCGGCGGCCACGGCATGGGCGACTGGACCCGCGGCCGCATCTACCGCGTCACCCCGACGGGGCACAAGGGCTACAAAGTTGCCGCGGACGCCACCGCCCAGAACATCCCTCGGCGGTCGAGTGTTCGCGTTGACGCGGAGCCGAAGCTTCCCAAAAAGCCGATTCAGTCAAGCGACGCTGCCATGGATGCCTTGGCCGTGCTCGCGAGTCCCGCACGGTGCCGGGACGAACTCATCAAGTTCCGCGACGTTGCCGTGAGCGAGCAGTCGGTCAACTGGTTCTACAGGCTCGCTAAGCTCTATGACGGCAGCGACATCTTCTACCGCGCCGCCATCAACATCGCCTGCGGCACCGATCCCGCGCGGCGGGACGCCATCCTCGCGGGCTTCGGCACGCACTTCCCCGAGTGGAACGACAAGGTCGCCGACCTCGTCTGGGAGTTGCGGCCCAAGTCGATGCTGCCGAAGATGGGCGAACTTCTCAAGGACAGCAAGCTCACGGCGACGCAGAAGGCCTGCATCGTCGACATCCTCGCGGCCAGCCCCGAACTCGACGCCGGCAAGTCGATGCTGGCGCTGCTCACGTCGGAGCAGCCGGCCGAGGTCAAGGCGCGGGCGCTCGAGAACCTACGGCTGTTCCTGCCGACCAAGTGGAACGGCCTCGCCAAGTCGGGCGAACTCGCCACCGCGACAACGGCCATGCTCAAGGGCGACGCGACCCGCCTGACGGGGCTGCAACTCGTCGCTGCTGCGAAGTTCCTCGCCGGCCGGGCCGAAGTCGCCGCCATCGCGCGCGACGCCCAGCAACCGACGCCGACGCGTGTCGAGGCGATCCGCACGCTGGGGCAACTGCCGTCAGCGGACAGCCTGAAGACGCTGATCGAAATCGGCACTCCGGAAAACCCGCTGTCCATCGACTGCGTCAAGGCGATCGGCCTGATGCTGCCCGCCGGCTCGAAGGCGGACGCCACCGGCAAGGAGGCGCTCGACTCGCTCAAGAAAGCCGTCCTCGCTCCGAAGGCGGCGGCCGAACTGAGCCGCGTCGCCCTCGCCGTGCTGGCCGGCAACCGCGCCGGTACGCAGTGGCTTCTCGAAGCCAAGCAGAAGAACGAACTGCCCGACGCCCTCTCGGCCGACGCCGGCAAACTGCTACGGAACTCGCCGTTCCAGGGCGAGCGGAACAAGGCGGCGCTGCTGTTCCCCGCCCCCGGCAAGCTGAACCCGAAGAACCTGCCCAGCCCCGCCGCACTCGCTAAGCGCACCGGTGACGCGGCCAACGGCAAGAAGCTGCTCGCGGCGTCGCTGACCGGCGAGTCGCAGTGCCTGAAGTGCCACATGGTCCGCGGTCAGGGCGGCCAGATCGGCCCCGACCTGAGCATGGTCGGCAAGAAGGGCAGCCGCGAAAACCTCTTCGAGAGCATCTTGCTCCCGTCGAAAGCCATCGCCGACCAGTACGTGACGTGGTCGGTCGCCACCGCCGACGGCCAGGCGATTAGCGGCCTGCTCGTGGGCGAGACGGAAACGACGGGCGACCAGGAGGCAGCACCGATGACCAACAAGGACGACAAGAAGCATCCGGCGG
>JANXTD010000080.1 GCA_025352585.1 Fimbriiglobus sp. | reverse complement strand
GGTGCTGCGCCAAGGGGCGCAAGCCAACCTGCTCGCCGGGGCACCGGACGCCTACGACGACGCGGCGCAGAACAAGGTCGTCGAGAAGGTCGGCGACCTCGTCGCGCAACTGCGCGAGTTCGGCCCCCGCTTCAACGTGGTCGTGCTCGACACCAAGAGTACGAAGTTCGCGCGGGACGCCGCCGCGCTGACGCGCCGCCGGCCCGGCCTCGCCGCGGCGATCGAGAGCGCCCCCGAGAACTCGATCTTCTTCTACGCCGACGAGAAGGTCACGGCCAAACCCCGCGCCGAGGCCGAGCGGCCGCAGGGCGGTACCGGGCCGCGCCCCGCGGTCGCCGCCGACCCCGACGACGCGGCGAAGTCGCTCGTCTACCCCGGCACGATCGCCCGCATGGCCTTCCGCGACTTCTACCAGCTCGACAAGACGGCGAGCATCGCCGCCCGCGGCCCCGAAGGCGGCGCCAACGGCGAGGGCAACCTCGTGCTGCTGACCCGCGGCCCCGAGGCGTTCGTCAAGCGGCTGCTCACGCTCGAAGCCCGCAAGCCGCGCGTGGCGTTGGCCGTCATCCACCCGTATCTCACCAGCCGCGAGACGCTCAACGAGTACAGCGCCGCCGGGATGCGGACCGCGCTTGAGCGCAACGGCTTCGACGTGACCGACATCATCCTCAAGAAGTGGTCGCGCGGCGGCCCGCCGGCCCCGGCCGCGACGACCTTCGACGAGAGCCAACTCGACCGCGGCGAGGCCCGCTACAACCTCGTCAACGCCGGGGTGGCGAGCCTCGAAACCCTGACGCGCGAGATCGGCCGGGACGCCGCCGCCGCGGAGGCCCTGATCGCCGCCGCCGACGCCACCCCGGCGACCGAGGCCAAGCGCAAGACGCTCACTGAGGCCGTCAAAATCGTCCAGCGCTACACCCGCGCCCGCATCGGCACCGACGCCGAGTTGCGCGTCATCGTGGCGCAGTTGAAGTTGCAAGTCGAGCCGCTCAAGGCCGAACTCGTCGAGTTGCAGTCGCAAGTCGGCGACGCCTCGACGAAGTATCGCGACCTGCTGCGCAACGAGCGTGCCGTCGAGAGCCGCCGCGTCACCGACGTCAAGGCCAAGCTGAAGCAGTACGTCGCCGACGCGGATGTGCTTGTCGTGCCGCGAGTCACCGTCGTGGACATCGTCCGCGGCAACACCATCCCGTCGTCGCTGTTCAACGTCAGCAAGGAGCAGGCCGAGGTCGTCAAGGAGTTCGTCAAGGCCGGCAAGCCGGTGTTGTTCGCCCTGGGGCCGACCATCACCGAGGCGCGTGGCCCCTCCGAAGGGGCGGACGACGTGGAGAAGTTGTTGCCGCAGTTCGGCGTCATCCCCGGCCGGCAGACGATCCTCACCGACGAGGAGGCGACCGCAATTGCCGAGCGGCAGGGCCAGGAGTTCGGCGTCGCCGAGAAGCTCACGCCGCTGTCGTTCGACCACGCCGACGCCGCCGGCAAGCTGCCGAACCCGGTCGCCGCGGCCTTCCGCACCACGGCCCGCGCGGTGGACAAGAAGCTGGAACTGAAGCGCGGCGGCTACCGACCGATCTACTTGGCACCCGGCGTCGCCAAGCGCAGCGCGTTCTCGCCGGAGGTGATGTTCACGGGGGCCAACAGCTTCAACGAGGAGAGCCCCGTCCCGACCGAGGACGTGTCGCCGAAGTACGAGCCGACGCGGCCGGACGACCCGCGCCGGGGTACGCGCGACGAGGAGCGACGCGGCCCCTTCTGCGTCGGCGTCGCCGTCGAGGCGAAAGTCCCCGCCGACTGGTTCGACAAGCCGGATACCAAGCTCACGACGGTCGAGGTCGAGTCGGCGGCGGCGCTGGCGTTGCCGTTCGACGGCGGCCTGAGCGCGGCCCTGACGCACCTCGCCAACGACGCCGTCGCCCGGCCGACAGTGCGCCTGGTAGTGCTGGGCCACGGCGGGCTATTCACGGGGCTGGTGCTGGACGGGGCGCAAGAGACGCTGCTGGTCGATTCGCTGAACTGGCAGTTGCGGCGCGACGACGCCTTGCCGGTCGCGCCGTCGGCCGAAACGTCGTGGAGCTTCCCGAGGGCCGACCTGACGCCGCGGCAGTTCTTCCAGTGGCGCTGGGGCACGTTTATCGGCCTGCCCGCCGCGATTGCCGTGGTCGGCCTGATCGCTTTGATGATCCGCAAGGTGCGCTGACCGATCCGACCTCCCCGACGAGACGACACACGCCATGCGCTGGTTCTTCACGCTGATGATCGCCGCGGCGGCCGCCCTCGCCGTCGCCCTGTTCGCCTTCCAGGACCAGCTGCGTCCCGCGAAAGTCGCCGGCGGCGGCAGCACCGGCCGGCTGGCCGAGGTCGCCGACGGCGCGAGCGTCCGCAAGGTCACGCTGACCCGCGCCGGCGAGCCGCCGCTGGCCCTGACCCGCGCCGCTGACGGCACCTGGACGCAGCCCGGCAACTGGCCGCTGCGCGACGGCGAAGTCGCGGGGCTGCTCGACACCCTGACCAGCCTGAAGTCGCGCATGACGCCGGTCGCCTACGCCGCCGAGGACGCCGCGAACTACGGCCTCGCCGCGGTGCAAAACCCCGTGTCAGTGCAACTCGACGTGCAGAGCGGGACGCTGACGCGGACGCTGAACCTCGCCGTCGGCCAGGCCCCCGTCGCCGCGGGGCAGAGCGCGTTCAGCCAGCCGACGTTCGTGCGCGTCGATGACGAGCCGGAGGTGGTGCAGGTCGGCCCAGAAGTCTACGCCACGCTGTCGCGGCCGGCCGAGGTCTACCGCCGCCGACAACTGCTCCCCGCCGCCGAGCGCGTCAAGTTCCCCGCCGACGGCGCGACCCCCGGCCGCACGGCGATCCTGGGCGACGCCTACGCCGCGGTGACCTTCGAGAAGCCAGAGGACGGCCAGAAGGTGACCTTCACGCGGCTGGCCCCGACGCCCGCGGCCCGCCGTGACGCGGACCGGCCGACGGCCGAGCCGGCGCTGTCGCCCGAGCGCCTGGCGGAGTCGTGGCAGCTCGAATTCGCCGGCCCCGCCGACGCCGGCAAGCCGACGACCCTGCGCGAGCCGGCCGACCCGGCGAAGCTCAAGGCCGTGCTGGCTTCGACCGCCGACCTGTGGGTCGAGGGCTTCCTGCCTGCCGCCAAGGCGACGCCGACGCTGACCGGACTCGACAAGCCCGAGCGCAAGGTGACCGTCCGCCGCGCCGACGGCCAGACGCTCACGCTGCTCATCGGCAAGATCACGCGCACGACGACGAAAGTCGAGGAGGCACCGCGGACGCCGCCGGGCATGCCGCCGGCCCCCACGAAGGCGAGCGTCGAGGAGTTCCGCGCCGCCAAGCTCGCCGAGAACGAGCTGGTGTTCGAGGTCCGTGCCGACGCCCTGGAGGTCAACTTCCAGAAGCCCGATTCGTACCGCGACGCCCGGCCGGTGCGCTTCGACGCCGCCGACGTGACGACCCTCACGGTCAGCATGAAGGGCCAGCCGGCGGTGACGCTGGTACGCAAGCCGGGGGCCAAGGACGCCGAGCGCGACGAGGACCGCCAGGACCGCTGGACCGTCAACGGCGAGCAACTCGCGGAGCAATCGAAAGTCAGCGAACTCCTGGAGCCGCTGGCGAAACTCGAAGCGAAGTCGGCCGACGCGGTGCTCGATAAGCCGGCCGCCGCGAAGCTCGCCGAACTGGGCCTCGACGCCCCCAGCAAAGTCACGCTCACGGTGCAGTCGAAGCCGGCCGCCGGCGATACGGCTCCCGCGCCGCGCACGGTCACGCTGCTCGTCGGCAAAGCGTTCGACGCCAAGGAGGAGCCGAAGAAGCCCGACCCGTTCGCACCCAAGCCGGCCGACGCGAAGAAGGACGGCAGCAAGACGCTCGCCGTCATGGTCCCCGGCCGCGAGCGCGTGTACGCCGTCGAAGACGCCGTGCTGAAGCCACTCGACCGGCCGGCGCTGGCCTACCGCAGCCGCCGCCTCTTCGATACCGCCGAGGCCAAGTTGGTCGCGATCAACGTGACCCGCGACGGTGGCGAAAGCTTCGCCGTGAAGTCGTCGCCCAAGACCCCGCCGATCGTCGGCGTCGAGTGGTCGCTGACCGCCCCGGTGGCGTTGCCGACCGACGCGGCCAAGACCGACGCGCTGGTCTCGGCGTGGTCGCGCCTGGAGGCGGCGGAGTTCGTCGATGACGCGCCGAAGCCAGACGACCTCGACAAGAAGTACGGCCTGGCCAAGCCGCGGTTCACGGTCGCGCTCACCTTCAATGGCAAGCCGACGCCGGTCACACTCCAAGTCGGCGGGCCGCGCGACGGCAAGCCGGAGAGCTACGCCCGCCTCGCCGGCGGCGGCGTCTTCACCGTGCCGACGACGCTGCTCGACGGCCTCAACTCCGGGGCGGTCGCCCTGCTCGCGCCGCAACTCTGGAAGCTCGACGCGGCCAAGGTCACGTCGGTGACGGTGACCCGCGGCGAGCCGTCGAACGAGGTCACGACGTTTGACTTCGCCAACGGCGTCTGGAAGATGGCCAAGCCGTTCGACGCCCCCGTCGGCAAGGCCGGCATCGACCCGCTCGTCGCCGCCCTGACCGACTTGCAGGCGGCCAAG
>JANXTD010000042.1 GCA_025352585.1 Fimbriiglobus sp. | reverse complement strand
CTACCTCGAACAGAACCTCGGCCCCCTCGCTCTTACCGATCCACTGGCGCTGCATCGCCTTGATCGAGTCGGGCCACTCGACCGTGTCGAGGTCACTCAACAGCCTCTCGGCGTAACTGGTGATGCGCAGTAGCCACTGGCGCAGCGCACGCCGCTCGACGGGGTGATTCCCGAGGCCATCGCTTTTGCCGTCCACGACTTCCTCGTTGGCGAGGACCGTGCCTAGCGCGGGGCACCAATTCACCATCGCCTCGCCTTGGTACGCCAGCCGCTGTGAATCCTGGTACTTGCGAACGGCGTCGGGGTCGGTCATGCCGTCGGGGATTGGCAGTTCGCCGATCGGGCGGCCGCGGTTCTGCGCGGCGTCGTACCAGGTGTCGTGGAGCGTCAGGAAGATGAACTGCGTCCAGCGGAAGTAGTCGGGGTCGGTCGTATCGACCTCGCGGTCCCAGTCGTAGCTGAAGCCCAGCGACTGGATTTGCCGGCGAAACGTCTCGACGTTCGTGGCGGTGGTGAGGCGCGGGTGGGTGCCGGTCTTGCGCGCGTACTCCTCGGCCGGCAGGCCGAAGGCGTCCCAGCCCATCGGGTGCAGGACGTGGAAGCCGTTCATGCGCTTGTAACGCGCGAGGATGTCGGTGGCCGTGTAGCCTTCGGGGTGGCCGACGTGCAGGCCGGCCCCGCTCGGGTAGGGGAACATGTCGAGGATGTAGTACTTCGGCTTCCCGGCCACACTCGGGTCACCGGGGTCGGCGGTGCGGAAGGTCTTGTGCGTCGCCCAGAACTGCTGCCAACGCGGCTCGATCTCGGCGGGGTGGTACGTCGGCATGGCGGGCCTGCGGGGGGACTGGCGAAAGGGCTAACTTAGCGTCGGCCGCGAACCCGGCGAGCCGATTACCCCTGGACAGTCGCCGCGGCCGGCCGGTTCGCCCGGCGGCTACTCGTACTTCGACTTGTAGCGCAGCCGGCCCAGCAGCGGCGGGCCTTTACCCTCGCTCCGCTGGAGGAAATCGACGGCCAGGGCGACGACCTTGTCGTCGACGACCTCGAGTTGCCAGACGGCGAACGACCCCGTGAGCGTGTTGCTGCCCCGGCCGTCGCCGCTGACGCTGAGGCCGGGCTTGTTCGCGTCCTGGAACGGGGAGCGCGTGGCCCCCAGGTATTTGCCGACCTTCAGTTTCGTGCCGCCCGGCGCGACGAAACTCAGCCCCCACGGCCCGGCCCCGGCAATCAAGTTACTGGTGCCGTTGAGCCGGGGCGGGGTCGCCCCGACGGACAGGTCGTACGCGCGATTCTTACCCCCGCCGATGTAGTCGCCCTTGGGACTGACGAATTTCAAATACGACGCGATTTTGCCGTCCAGCTTCCGTGGCTCCGGGTACTCCTCGGACAGAGTGCCGGCGAACGAGTCCTCGTCGATCGCCGGGTCGTACTTGGCGTGAGGAAGGTCGGGCACGACCGGGTTGTCGGGCGTCGGGCCGGGCTTCGGCGTCGCGACTGCCGGCGGCGGCGGCTTCACCGTGACGGGCGGCGTCATGACAAGTGGCGGCTCGATGGGTCGCACCACCCGCGGGGGGGTCCGGGGCGACCTCTGCCGCGACTTCGATCAGTGGGGGTTTCCCAACAAACATCGGGGCCACGACCACCGGCGGGGCGGGCGGCGGGGGCGTCAAGATCTGGAACGTCAGGTACACGGCAGCCGCGGCGGCGACGAGGAAGCCGACAGCCGACGCGGCCAGCACTGCCAACACGACGACCGCGGCGACGATGGGGGGCCGGCCACGCTGACGCGGTCGGTTCGGGGCGTCCATCCTGGTTCTCCGGTGCGAGGTTCCGTGTCCGCCGTCAGCCGAGACGCTTCGCCCAGACTTCGCGCAGAGCGTTCTCGAGGTTGCGCACGTAGCGCGGGGCGTCGCCCAGGGGCGACGCGAGTAGCCGCGCCCGGAGGCCGGCCCGCAGTGCGGCGAGTTCGTCGCGCCGCTTGGTCCAGTCCCTCGCCAGGTCGATCAGCGACTCGGGCGAGTCGGCGACGAACTCCGGCAGGCCGACGGCGGCGTTCGCCATCAGCCCCTGCCGCGAGACGTAGGTGTTGCCGGCGACGGTCAGCACCGGCACGCCCATCCACAGTGAGTCGCCGGTCGTCACGCCGCCGTTGTACGGGAACGGGTCGAGCGTCACGTCGAACCGCTGGTAGGCCTCGAAGTACTGGTCCTTCGGCACGCGGGAAATGACCTCGACGCGGTCGCGCAAGATGCCGCCCTGGACGAAGCGGTCGGCGAGCTTCTTGACCCCGGCGTTCGACTGGCCGCCGAGGACGACCAGGCGTGTGCCGGGGATCGAGATGACGAGCTTGGTCCAGGCGGCGAGGCAGGCTTCGCTAATCTTGGCGGGGTTGTTCAGGCAGCCGAAGGTGAACCACTTCTTCGCCAGGCACGGCAACGCCGTCACCGGCACGTCGGCCTGGGGCGGCGCGTAGCACCACGGCACTTCGGGCAGCCGCAACAGCGCCTCGGTGGCCAGCGACTCGGTGACGCCCTCGGGGTCGGAGAGCGGGTCGGTGATGCGGTAATCGACGGCGGCCAAGCCGGTCGTGTTGGGGTAGCCGAACAGCGTGCACTGGATCGGGGCCGGCCGCGCGGCGAGGAGTTGCAGCCGGTTGCCGGCGGTGTGCCCGGCGAGGTCGATCAGCACGTCGATCCGGTCGGCCCGGATCGCCGCGTAGACCTGCTCGTCGGGCAGGCCGCCGACCGGCCGGTAGTGGTCGGCCAACTGACTCAAGCGGGCCGTGACCTCGTCGGGCCGCAGCACGCTGCCGTAGGCGTAGACTTCCACTTGGTCGCGGTTGTGGTGCGTCAGCAATAGCTCGATAAAGCTGCTGACGGTGTGCTGGCGGAAGTCCGGCGACAGGTAGCCGACGCGGAGACGCCGCCGGGGGTCGTGCGGGTGCGGGACCGGTGAGGCGGCGGGGGCCGGCGGGGCGAAGCGCTTGGCCCAGGCGCGGTGCTCGCGGGCGACCTCTGCCGGCGTCACCTTCGACGTGTAGTTCAGCAGCAGCAGCAGGTTCGAGAAGATCGCCGGGGCGTTCGGCTTGTGGACGAGCGACTCGCGCAGGCACTCGACCGCCTCGTCGCAGCGGCCCTGCTCGGAGAGGTTCGTGCCGAGGTTGCTCCAGGCGTCGGCCAGGTCCGGCTTAAGTTGCACGGCCTTCTGGTAGTGGAACAGCGCGTCGTCCTTGCGGCCCTGCGCCTCCAGATTCAGGCCCATCGCGTTGTGGGCCTCGGCGTAGTCGGGGTTCAGCTTCAAGGCGCGGGTGATCGTCTCACTCGCCTCCGCGGCGGCCCCCGAGTTGGCGAGCGCCAGGCCCAGGTTGTACAGGTGCCGCGGCTGGTCGGGCTGCAACTTCGACGCGGCGCGGAACGAGGCGACGCCGTCGGCGAGGTGGCCGCCGCGCACCAGCGCGTCGGCCAGCCGGGCGTGGCCCTCGGCGTTGCCCGGCTCGAGCTTCACGACGAGGCGGTAGCACTCCGTCGTCGCCGGCAGGTCGCCGACAGCGGAGTAGATCAGCCCGAGGTTGTAGGCGGCGGCACCGTGCCGGGGGTTGGCCTTCAGGCAGTCCTGGTAGTGAGTCGCGGCGAGGGCGAGTTGGTTGCCGCGGCGGTAGACGTTGCCGAGGTTGAAGTGGGCGTCGGGGTGGTCGGGCGTGGTGGCGAGCGCGAGGTTGTAAAGCCCGACGGCCTCCTCGACGCGGTCGCCCTGGACGAGCAAGACGCCGAGGTTGCACAGCGTCGGCGTGTGGGAGCCGAAGCCGGCGAGCAGTTCGCGGTACAGGCGCTCCGCGCCGACAATGTCGCCGGCCTGGTGGCGGGCGAGGGCGGCGGCGAAAGCCTCATTCACGTCGGGCATGGGCGAACTGGCCCGCGGAGTTTAGTTCATCTCGACGTAGGGCAACAGCGCCATGAAGCGCGCCCGCTTGACGGCGGCGGCGACTTCGCGCTGGAAGGTGGCGCACAGCCCGCTGCGCTTGCGGCTGAAGAGCTTGCCTTGCGCGGAGATCATCTTCTTGAGGGACAGCGTGTCCTTGTAGTCCACGAAGGCGGGGCGGGGGCAGCCCTCTTTGGTGCAGTACCGGCAGCGGTTGTTCTTGCTCCGCAAGTCCTTGACACGAATCATGAGCCTGACACCTTCACAACGACCCAGGAACGACAGACCGCCGCAGCGGAAGATATCAAAGTACGGGGTGGCGTTGCCGTGTCAACGCCGAACCCCCTGCCCCGCCGGCATTCCCCGCGACGCCGGCGCGCGTCACGACACCCCGAGGTCCTTCTTGAGCGCGGCGTACCAGTCGCTGAACCAGCCCTTCTTGACCTTGTTGTTGCCGGTGTCTTCCATGACCTGCACGATCATCGTCTTGACCTGCCGCTCCGTCTTCTTGCCCCGGATCGCCACGGCGGCGCTCTGGTAGACCGCCTCGAACTCCTGCCGATCGAACTTGCCGTCGTCGCCCAGCGCCGCCTCGATCTGCGCCTTGATGAGCTTCGTCACCGAACTTTCGAGCACGTACTGGCTCTGCTCGCAGACTTGCGCCAGGGCCACGCGGGCCGAATCGACGCCGACGCCGAGTTGGACCGCGATTTGCAGGATTTCGCGCTCCTCGTCGCGATCGACGTACTGGTCGTCGTAGGCGCGCAGCCTGATCTCGTTGACGAAGCGCTGCTTGATCTCGTCCAGGCTCATGGCTATCCTCACGGCAAAGCGGCGTTTCCCGTACGTTATGCCCAAGTCGCCACGACCGCCAGACCCCGAGGCCGCCCATGACCCCCAACGACAAGCCGCTGCCCGGCGCGAACGCCGCGCTCGCCTGGCTCATGGCCATCAACCTGTTCAACTACATCGACCGCCAAGTCTTGTCGGCGGTGCTGCCGCTGCTGGAGATGGACAGCACGCTGTTCGCGCCCAACGACGACAACATCAAGTTCAAGCTCGGCCTGCTGACGAGCGCGTTCTTGGCGGCGTACATGATCTTCGCCCCGATCGTCGGCTGGCTCGACGGCCACGGCTACCGCCGCTGGGTGATTCTGGGCATGGGCGTGAGCGTCTGGAGCATCGCCAGCGGGTCGAGCGGGTTCGCGGCCTCCTACGCCGTCCTGTTCGCGACGCGCTGCCTGGTCGGCGTCGGCGAGGGGGCGTACGGGCCGGTGTCGAGTGCCATGCTCGCCGACATCTACCCGGCTCGGCTCCGGGGCGTGGTCATGGCGCTCTTCAACATGGCGGTCCCCGTGGGGAGTGCGCTGGGCTTCGTCATCGGCGGCGAGGTCGCCAACGCCTTCGGGGACTGGCGACACGCCTTCTGGATCACCTACTTCGGGCTGTTTCTGGGGGCGGTGCTCTTCTTCAAGACCGAGTTCCCCCGGCCCAGAATCGCGGACGCCGCCCGGCAAGCCTACGGCGACTTGCTCAAAGGGCTGGCCCGCAACCGCTCCTTCGTCCTGTGCTGCGCCGGCATGACGGCGATCACCTTCGTCATCGGCGGCGTCGCGGCGTGGGTGCCGACGTACGTCTTCCAGCGCGAGGCCCGCTTCGCCGTCAACGACGACGTGATCGCGGACCTCTCGAAGCCCCCGGCCGAAGAGGGGCGGAAGCCGGTGCCCGCGGAAGTCGCCGCCAAGCTGGCCCCGCTCTCCGAGAAAGGGCCGCTCGACTACGCTGCCGTCAAGCGCCACCTCGGCAGTTCGCTGACCGAGAGCGAGAACAACCTGTACGCCGAGACGATCTACAAAGGCATCACGACGTACGGCTCGATCAAGCTCAGCACGATCACCACGACCTTCGGCGGCATCCTCGTCCTCGGCGGCTTGGGGGCGACGGCGGCCGGCGGCTGGCTGGGCGAGAAGTTCCGCACCCGTGTCAACGGCGGCTACTTCTGGGTCATCGGCCTCGGGGCGCTGTTCGCCCTGCCCTGCTACGTCGCCCTGCTCTACGCGCCGTTCCCGCTGGCGTGGCTGTTCATCTTCCTGACCATCTTCGGCCTGTTCTTCCACATCGGGCCGGGCTTCACGATCCTCGCTAACGTCGTCACGCCCGAAGTCCGCGCCACCGCGTTCGCCGTGAACATCCTGGTCATCCACGCGCTCGGCGACGTGATCTCGCCGCCGCTGATCGGCTTCGTCGCCGACCGCTCCGACTTGCACACAGCGTTCCTCATGATGAGTGTGGTGATTCTGCTGGGGGCGTCGCTGTGGATTTACGGGGCGCGGTACCTCGTGGCCGACACGGCGGCTGCCGAGCGTGCCGGTTAGGTGGCCTGGGCCAGTTCTCGCCGCGCCAGCCGTCAGATTGTCGGGTGCGGTCGGCCTTTGCGGGGGGTATGATGGGGCGACAACGTCGATGAAGCGAACTAGCGGCCCCACCCACCGGGGCCGGACTTCGAGAGGAACGGGACTCCGTGAGCACGCGACTGGCTACGACACTCCTTGGGGCACTCCTCGCCACGCTACCGCTGGGTGCCCAGCCGGCCCCCCCCGCCCCGACGGGCGCGGCGGCCGCCAGCGCGCCGTCGCCGTGGGCCAACAAGCTCTTCCTCGACGACATCGTGACCAACCCCAGCCAGCCCGCGCCCGAGGAGATCGCCTACAACTTCGGCACGGTCCCTAAAGGTACGCTCTGCGTCTTCAAGTTCACCATCACCAACATCTACGCGGTGCCGATCCAGGTGACGGACATCCGCCGCACCAGCGAGACGGTGCAGGCCTACCCGCCGCAGAAGGTGTTGCAGGCTTACGACAAGGGCGAGCTGGTCGTCACGCTCGACAGTTCTAAGTTCACCGGGGCCGGCACCGAGACGGTGCAGGTCTCCTTCGGCCCGACCAACGTTAGCACGGCGACCCTGCGTGTCAGTGCGGTAAGTCGCGCCGACGTCACGCTCGCCCCCGGCTCCTTCAACTTCGGTGTGGTGACCCCAGGCTCGACGCCGACCAAGTCGGTCACGCTCGAATACGCCGGCAAGCAGAAGGACTGGGCCGTCACCGGCGTCGTCAATCCGACCGGGCCGTTCGAGGTGACTCTCGGCGCGTCCAAGGGCGGCAAGACCAAAGTCAGCGTTACGCTCAAGTCCAAGACCGACGGCGCGACCGGCTCTTTCAACGACTTCCTGCAACTGCTGACCAACGACCCGACGACTCCGGTGATCAACGTCGCCATCAACGGCACCCTGCTGTCGCCGCTCGAAGTGCGGCCGGGCAAGGTCAACTTCGCGGCGGTGCGGCTCGGCGAGAGTCGGTCCTTCCACGTGCTGGTCAGCGGCAACGGCGTCGGCGCGTTCAAGGTCGAGCCGCTGGCCGACGCCGGCGACGGCCTGAGCGTTCAGACTCTTCCCGGCGAAGGGCCGAACCAGACGATCGTCGTCAAGTTCACGCCGACCAAGGCCGGGGCGTTCGCCAAGGACGTGAAACTGACGACGAACCTCAAGAGCATGGCGACGGTGAACCTGAGCGTCGCCGCCGAAGTGCTGCCGTAGCCGTCAAATCGCCGCGAAGTTCTTCAGTACCGCCAGCCCCAGCGCCTGGCTCTTCTCGGGGTGGAACTGCGTCGTAAAGACGTTGTCGCGCCAGGTCGCCGCGCAGAACGGCGTCGGATAGTCGGCCGTCGCGGCGACCAACGCCGGGTCGGCCGGCTCGGCGTAGTAGCCGTGGACGAAGTAGAACGCCGGGTCGGCCGGCAACCCGGCGAACAGCGGACAGTTCGGTCGCGTCAAACGCAGCGTGTTCCAGCCCATGTGCGGCACTTTCAGCCCCGGTACACGCGGGAAGCGCACGACCTCGCCGCGGTACAGGTCGAGGCCGTCGTGCAGCCCGTCTTCGTGGCTGTGCGAGAAGAGCATTTGCAGGCCGAGGCAAATCCCCAGGAACGGCCGGCCGGCGTCGATGTGACGCACGATGGCTCCGTTCAAGCCGCTCACACAGAGCTTCGCCATCGCGTCGCTGAACGCCCCGACGCCGGGCAGCACGACCTTCGCCGCCTCACCCACGCGGGTGGCGTCGGAGGTGATCACGGCGGCGTGGCCGACCGCCTCGAACGCCTT
>JANXTD010000962.1 GCA_025352585.1 Fimbriiglobus sp. | reverse complement strand
CTCGTCCACGACCGCGAACTGACGTATGCCGTGGCACTCCCGGCCGGCAAGGCGTGGCAGCCGGCCGGCGAAAGCTGGCTGTGCCGCGTCCACCACTGGATCGGCGACGCGCTGAGCGAACTCGGGGCGGCGACGGAAGCGGTTGTGTGCGGCCGCGAGCGCAAGTTCGGCGACGTGCTCTGCTTCGAGCACCAGACCGCCGGCGACCTGGTGAGCGGCGGGGCCAAGGTCGTCGGCAGCGCCCAGCGCAAGTCGCGCGGGGCGCTGCTGCAACACGGCGGCATCCTGCTGCGGCGCAGCGAGTTCGCCCCGAGCCTGCCGGGGCTGTTCGAGTTGACGGGGCGAGACATCGCACCGGAGGCGTTGGCGGCGCGGCTGGCGGCGAAGTTCGCCACGGAGTTCGACGTGACGCCGGGCGACTGGACCGCCGCGGAGTTGGCGTTGCGCGAGTCGCTGGCGGTTGAGAAGTACGGCTCCGCGGCGTGGAACGAGAAGCGTTGACCGCGTCGCCGCTTATAATCGTCGTGTCTCCCCTGCCCTCCCGGATGGTGTCGCCTCGGTGGCCTCCTCGCTCGACAACGTCTCGCACGCCTGCTTCGGGCTGAGCTACCTCGCGGCGCTCGCCTGCGAGGCGGCCCGGTTGCGCTGGCCGTCGCGCCCCCTGCGGCTTGCCGGGCTGGGCTGGGGCACCGCCGGGCTGCTGGCGCACTCGGCCTTCCTGTTCACGCAGCACCCGACCCCGGCGTCGCCCGAAGGCTCGCTGCTGGGGGTGGCGTGGGTGCTGGCGGTCTTCTCGTTGTACGGCTCCGTCCACCACGCCAAGCAGGCCTGGGCCGTGTTCGTGCTGCCGGTCGTCGTGGGGCTGGTCGCGATTTCGCTGGCGTCCGTGGCGGAGCCGGGGGCCGCGCCGCCGTGGCTGCCGACGCAGCGCGTCTGGGGCAGTCTGCACGGCCTGTTGCTGTTGCTCGCGGCCGTCGGCGTGTCAGTTGGCTTCCTGGCGAGTGTCATGTACCTCGTGCAGGCCGGGCGGCTGAAGGCCAAGCGCAACCCGCTCGGCGGGGTGAAACTGCTGAGCCTCGAACGCCTCGAAGCGATGAACCGCCACGCCGTCAACGTCGCCTTCCCGCTCCTGAGCCTCGGGCTGCTGCTCGGTGTCGTGCTGCTGCGGCACGGCGAGGACCTGGCGTCGAACCTGTTCGCCGTCAAAATCCTCGGCACGCTGGGCCTCTGGGCGGTGTTCGGTGTCTTGACGTACCTGCGCTACGGGGCCAACGTCTCCGGCCGGCGGCTCGCGCTCGGCACCATCGTCGCCTTCGCGCTGCTGGTCCTCGTGCTCGCCTCGACGCACCCGTTCGCCGTCGGCGCGGTGGCCGGGAGGCCGCTGTGAACCTGCGCATGGTCGGGTGTAACTTCCGCACGGCCCCGGTCGAGTGGCGCGAGAAGCTCGCCTTCGACGCCGCCGGCCACGCCCGCGCGGTCACCGAAGTCGCCGCGCGCTTCGGCTGCGAGGTGCTGCTGCTGAGTACCTGCAACCGCGTCGAGTTCCTCGTCGCGAAGCCGCTGACCGGCGACGGGGCCGGGCCGCCGTTCGACGCCGGGCTGGCGGCGGAGTTCCTCGCCGAAGTCCACGGCGTCCCGGCCGAGGGGGTCGCCGCGCTGCTGTACGAGCACACCGGCCCGGCGGCGGTGCGGCACCTGTTCCGCGTGGTCGCGAGCCTCGACTCGCTGATCGTCGGCGAGGGCCAGATCGCCGGGCAGGTCAAGCAGGCCTACGAGGCGTCGCAAAGCCTCGGCGTCACCGGGCCGCTCCTCAACGCGCTCTTGCCGTTCGCGTTGCGCTGCGCGAAGCGGGTGCGCACCGAGACCGGCATCACTCGCGGCCACGTCTCGGTGTCGAGCGTCGCCGTCGATTACGTCCGGCAAGTCTTCGACACCTTCACCGACAAGACGGTGCTCATCATCGGCGCGGGCAAGATGGGACGCCTGACGCTGAAGCACCTGCAAGAGTTGAAGCCGGGCCGCGTCCTGGTGACCAACCGCAGCCCGGCCAAGGCGGTCGAAGTGGCGGGGCTGTGCGGCGGCGTCGCGGTGCCGTGGGACGACCTCGACGACGCGCTCGTGAAGGCCGACATCGTCGTGAGCACCACCGGGGCCGGCGAGCCGATCGTCACGGCCAGGCGCTACGCCTCGAAGGTCGCGCCGCGCCGCGGCGGCACGCAGGTGATCCTCGACATCGCCGTGCCGCGCGACTTCGACCCCGCCATCCACGACGGCGACCGCGTCTGCCTGTTCAACATCGACGACCTGACGCGGGTCCGCGAGCAGACCCTGGCCGGCCGCCGCAAGCAGGTCGCGCCGGCCGAGGCGATCGTCGAGGCGGAGGTCAAGAAGTTCGCCGAGGACTGGGGCCGCCGCCGCACCGGCCCGGTGATCGGCAAGCTGACCGCCGAGGTCGATAAGCTGCGCGTCGAGGTGACGGGCCAGCTCCTGTCGCGGTTCAACGGCAAGCTGAGTGCCGAGGACAAGAAGGCGATCGAGGGGGCTTTTCGGCTCTTCCAGAACAAGCTGCTGCACGGCCCCATCGCCGCGCTGCAAGAGGCCGGCCGCGAGGGCCACAGCGGCACCTTGCTGGAGTCGCTGAAGAAGCTGTTCCGGCTGGAGTAAACGCAACCCGTTTTGCCGCGGAGA
>JANXTD010000948.1 GCA_025352585.1 Fimbriiglobus sp. | reverse complement strand
CGGGCACGGCAAGACCATGTTCATCGAAGCCTTGCTGACGCACCTCGAACAGCACGTCACCTGGCCGGACTTCAGCACGCAGTGGATGGACGAGGTCGGCATGCGCGAGATCCGCGAGCGGCTGCGCACGCTGCGGCACAGCGGGCAGGTCGCCGACGGCACGATTAGCAGCGTCTTCACGCGGCCCAAAATCCTCCGGCTGCGCGGCATCCCCCGGCTCGGCGGCCGCCAACTGCTGATGTTCGACACCGGCGGCGAGGCCTTCGCCAACGCGGACAACATGCTCGAGTACGGCCGCTACGTCCGCAACAGCCCGGCGATCCTCTGGATCGTCAGCCTGACCGACCTCGAGTACCCGGAGCAACTCGGCGACCTGATCACGTCGTACGAGCACGCCATGGACCAGATGGGGGCCGACTCCCGCGAGCAGGCCCTGGTCGTGGTGCTCAGCAAGGGGGACAAGTTCCTCGGGCCGCCGACGCCCGGCGAGGAACGCCACGTACTCCTGCCCGAGTTGCCGGCCGCCGCCCGGCACTTCCTGGAGAACGACGACCTCGACCCCGCCGGCGACGCCTGGGCCAAACTGGAAGTGGTCCACGAGGCCCTCGACGCCTGGCTGCAGAAGACCAAGCTGCGCAACACCGTGAACCTCCTCAAGACGCAGTTCCGCGCGGTCAAGTTCACGATCGTCTCGGCGCAGGGTGCGGCCGCCGTCGATGACATGCTGCCGATGGACCTGATGCCGCGCGGGATTCTGGCCCCGCTGCTGTGGCTGCTGCGCGTCGGCAAGCCGAGCGTCTGGGTCGAGACGAAGGCCGGCCGCGAACTGCACCTCGACTTCGCCGCGGCCGTCCAGGCGGCCCCCGACGGCGCGCTGATCCGCCTGGAGCGCGGCGCGGTCACGCTCGAGGCGTCGCTGAACCTGGCGAAGTCGCTCACCATCGTCGGCAGCGGCATCGACTCGTGCCGCATCGTGAGCACGGCCGAGAAGTACGCCTTCGGCCTGGCCGGCACCGCGGTCACCTTCCGCGGCCTGACGCTCAGCCACGCCGGGGCCGCACCCGCTGACGTGATCCGCGTCAAGCGCGGCGTCGTCGTCCTCGACGAGGTCGAGGTGCGCGGCGGCGTCGCCGGCGGCGGCGTGCCCGGCGACGGCGTGCTGGCCCTCGGCGCGTGCGAACTGCACCTGAGCGGCACGCGCCTCACCGAGAACGCCGGCGCGGGCCTGGGCCTGCGCGACCCGCTCTGCCAGGCGAATTTGAAGGACTGCAAGCTGACCCGCAACGCCGGCGGCGCGGTCGTGCTGATGACGGGAACCTGCGTCATTGCGGCCTCGACGCTGGCCAACAACGGCCGGGGCGGCGTCGAAATCGCGAAGGCCGGCGCGCTCGAAATCGACGGCGGCACCTTGAGCGGTAACGGCAAGTTCGGCGTCCGCAGCGGCAAGGAGAGCAGCGGCAGCGTGGCGCTCAAGAACGTGACCGTCGAGGGCCACGCCGACCGCGGCGTCGACCTGCACGGCACCGTGACCTTGAGTGCGGTCAACTTGACCTGCCGGGGCAACAAGAGTTCCGGCGTCAACCTCAAGGACGAGGCCGTGGCGACCCTCCGCGGCGGCGCGTTCACCGGCAACCTGTACGGCGTCGTCGCGGCGGGGAAGTCGAAGTGCCAGCTCGTCGGCGCGACCGTGTCGGGCAACTCGGACTCGGGCGTCCTGTTCGCGGAGCAGGCCGAGGGGACTTGCACGGGCAACACCTGCGCGGGCAACGGCAATGGCGGCCTGCGCGTGTTCGGCACGGCCCGCGTCACGCACCGCGGCAACACGTTCCAGGACAACGTCGGCGGCGACATCCTGACCGGCCCGGACGCCGACGTGCTCGTCGCCCCCGACCCCGACGCCCCGCCTCCCCCTCCGCCCGTCGCGGTGAAGAAGCGGACCTGGTTCGGCTGAGTGGCGGTTTCACGACTTGCTGATCGTGCGGCTATTTGCACAATAACGCGGACTGCCGCGCCCCCGGCCCGAGGACTCGCCATGCCCGCCGACCCCGACGAAGATGTCGTCCTCACGACGGCCTCGACGGCCGCCCCCCGGCCGCTCTGGAAGCCGGCCACCCCGCTGGCGTCCGTCGCCGCGCCGGCGACCGGCTTCGCCTGGGGCGTGTTCGGCTTCCTCCACGAGGCCGCCGAACTGACGACGACGCCCGGCTCGCGCGGGGTCGTGCGGTTCGTCAACGGCGACGTGAGTTACGCCGCGCCGCCGCTGGGCGGGGGCTGGAAGCCGACGCCCGGCGTGCCCGGCCGCTTCGAGACGCCGTGGGCCGGCGACCCGGCGGCCGCACGCACGCTGACGCACCTGCGGGCCGACCTCGACGGCGGGGGCCGCGCCGGGGCGTTCCAGTCCGCGGCCAGCCCGCTGCTGGCCGAACTCGACGCCGCCGCGGCGGGGCTGCTCGACGCCGCCGCGACGCTGCACGCCGCCGGCTGGACGCTGGGGCTGGCGCTGCCGACCAACGTGGCGCTGGACGCCGCCCACGCGCCGCACCTGATCGACCTGGGCTTCACCTGGCGGGGGAGTTACGACGCGCCGCCGTGGGACGCCAGCCCCGGCCGCCCCGCCTGGCTCGACGCCCCGACGCAGTGGCTCAGCGAAGTCCCGCCCGTGCGCCGGCAGTTCGCCGACCCGAGCGGCACGCCCTTCCCCCGCGTCGCGCCGGTCGAGGACGTGCGGACGCTGGCGCGGCTGTTCGCCTGGCTGCTGACCGGCCAGCCGCGCGCCGAGGTCGTGGCCCCGAGCCGCGGCCCCGCGCCGGAGGTGTGGGCGCTGCTCGCCGACGCGGCCGCCGGGAAGGTGCCGACGGCCCGCGAGTTCGGCGACCGCCTGGCCAAGTCGCCGCTGAGCCGCCACTTCACCGCCGAACTCACGCCCGCCGCGCCGGTCCCCCCGACGCCGCCGCCCCCGCCGGTCAAGAAGTCTACGCTGCCGTGGTTCCTCGCCGGCGTGGCGACCCTGGCAGTCGTCGTCGCGTGCGTCGGCTTCGCCTTCTGGCCGCCCGACCCGCCGCCGGTCACGCCGTCCCCAACGTTCCCGCTGCTCTTGGCGGACGTGGACGCGGCGCTGGCCAAGAAGGACGGGCCTACTGCGGGGGCGAAGCTCCAGGAGCTTTACAAGATCGCCCCGGTCAGCGCCGCCGACGCCACGGCGCGCCAGGAGCGGCGCGCGAAGTCGCTCGACCTGTGGACGGTGGACTACCTCGCCGTGGCCGAACTCGCCCGGCAGCCGTCGCGCCGCCTCGACGCCGTGACGCAACTGAAAGCGCTGCAAGCCCGCCTGAAGCCGCTGACCGACGGTTACCCCCTGCCGCCCGACGCGACGGCCCTCACCTTGAAGGAGAAGCAATGCCTCGAATTCGCCGAGCTTTTGGCGCGACAACTGGGTTCGTAGCCCTCGCGCTGATGCTGACCACGGTCGCCGCGCAGGACAAGGGCGAGCCGCCGGACAAGCCGGCCGAGAAGCCCAAGCTCAAGGCCGCGCCGCCGGCCGAGAAGGAGGGGCCGGCGAGCACGACGATGTACCTGTTCCTGCGCACCGGGCCGGACGAGGACGAGGCCGAGGTCCGCATCAACTTGAAGAAGGCGCTGACGGCGTCCGGGGCGAAGTACGTCGGCGAGCCGAAGCTCAAGCCGGTGTCGCCGACGTTCTACGACGAACTCGCCGGCCTCGCCGAGCAGGCCGGGCCGGCCGCCGGGGCCGCCGGGGCCGCCGACGTGGCGGTGCGCCGGCTGCCGGCCCAGGGCGCGGTCTACGAACTGACCCTGGACCCCGCGCAGGTCCTCAAGAAGCTGACGGTGCGCTACAAGTCGGGCGGCCCCGCGAAGGTTTACGTCCCCGAGGCCCCCAAGGCCGGCGACGAGAAGAAGCCGCCGCTGGTGCTGATCGTGCCCGGCCGCTACGCCTTCACCCCCGAGCCGGGCGATACGCCGACTGACTACGACGCCGAGGTCGCGCAGTTCGGCAAGCCCGACGAGACGAAGACCGCGCCGTGGCCCGCCACGGACAAGCACTTCGTCGTCACGCTCCAGAAGTTCGTCGGCAACCGCGAGCTACTGTTCGACAAGCTGCGCGACCCCAACGTGGTGCCGAACCCGTTCAACGTCAAGCGCGCCGACGACCTGCTGTTCGCGTTCGCGTCGCTGAACTCGACGGCCGACGACACCGGCGACGACACGGTCGGGGTCGATCACGTCACGATCGCGGCGGAGAACCTCAAGAACAGCAAGGTGAAGCGGGTCTGGGCGTACTACCCGCTCGACGAGGCGGGGATGAAGGAGGCGGTGGCGAAGTTCCGCGACCCCAAGATGACCTCCGAGGCGCTGTCGCAGGAGATCCGCAAGAACCAGGTCAAGGCGGCGGCGGCGGCATCGGTCAAGGCCGACGACGGGCCGAAGTGGTACGAACTGACGCTGCCGGAGGACAACCCGCGCGGCCGCTTCAGCCGCACGATCAAGGTGGAGAACCTGTTCGACCTCGCGGCGAAGTACCGGGCGATCGGCAAGCTGATCGTCTGGGAGTTCGACGACGGCACGAACCCGCCGGCGGCGATCCGCACGCAGCACCCGAAGCCCGAGGTCGGCAAGGTGTTCGCGCTGGACCGCTTCGACGCGTCGTGGCAGGCGAACGTGAAGCAGGCCCGCGACCGCGACGTGAAGAAGTAGCCCCTGACCCCCGGCGACCGTTGACTTGAACGAGGACGGCGATGACCCCCGACGACCTGAGAGCGGACGAGTGCCCCCTGCTGACCCGGCACCCGTCCGGGGCCGACCTGATTCGGTCGTTCAACGAGGTCGCGGCGCAGCTGCGCGCGACCCGCGCCGACCCCGAGGTCGGCCCGCTCGTCCGCACCCCGGAGTTCGCCAAGGCGGTGACGACGCCGCTGGAGAAGGTCCGCGGCGAGGTGGCGCGGCCGCGCTACACGGTCGGCTTCATCGGCCTGTCGCAGGCCGGCAAATCGACGACGGTCAACAACCTGCTCGGCGACGAGGTCTGCAAGTCCGGCGCGGGCGGGGCCACCTCGAGTCAGCCGGCGCGGATGTGGCGCGCCGCGGGTCGCAGCCTCGACATCGCCTACGTGAGCGAGTCGGGGTACGAGGCGCGGCGTCAGAAGCTCTGCGAGGAGATCCTGGTGCTGAACCCCGGCACCGACGCCGACCTGCTCAAGACGCTGGCCGACGACGCGAACTTCGCCAAGGCGGCGGACAAGCCGCGGCTCAAGAAGGACCGGGAGTACCTCAAGCTGTTCCTGGAGTCGGCCGCCAAGTGCCGGGCGGCGTACCTCACCGCCGAGGGCCGCACCGACGCCGGGCTGCCCTACGAGGACCGCGTCCGCTACACGACCCACGCCGCCGGGTCCGCCGCCGACCACACGCTGCTGATCAAGGAGGCGCGGCTGCACCTCGACCTGCCGACGGTGCCCGAGGATCTGGAGATCTGCGACCTGCCCGGCCTGGGCAGCGAGCGCTCGGTCGACGACATCGTCACCTTCGACTACCTGCCGCAACTCAACGGGGCGCTGCTCTTCGTCAACGCCACGATGAACCTGAAGGACATCAGCCTCATCGGGGCGATCAAGCGCTTCCGCCGGGTCTTCGAGGGCGAGATCGCGGGCCGCGCCTGGCTCGTCTTCACCAAGATGGACGGGCTGAGCGCGAACCACTTCCCCGCCGCGGGGGAGAACTTCTTCACCGTCGCCCGGAGCCTCCTGGCGGAGGTGGGGGTGCCCCTGGGGCAAGTCTGCTTCGTCGGCAACGAGCTGTCGGCCGAGCTGTTCCACCGGCCCCCCGGCGCGCGGGCGGCCCACGCGGCCGAGCGCCTGAGGCAGACGGCCGACAAGCCGGTCCCCGAGAGCTGCCCGCCGGAGTTGCGCGCCGCCTGGGAGGCGCTGCTCGCGGACGGCGGCATCGGCCGGCTGCGCCGCCTGGTCACCGACGACGTGGCCGTCTCGCTGGCGGCCGAGATCCGCGCGACCGCCGAGCGCGACCTGGAGCGCGTGCGGAAGGAGCTCGTCAAGCGCGTCGCGGCCGAGAAGGCGAAGATGGCGGGCGGGCTGCAACTGTACGAGAAGGTCAAGACCTGCCGCGCGGCGGTCGGGAGCCTCCGGCAAGTCCTCACCAAGGAGCCGGGGGCGTTCGGGATGCTCCAGACGGCCGCGGAGTTGCGCGCCCGGCTGACGCTGCTGCTGGACACCGAGGACAACCGGAACCTCCTGGCCGGCATCGCGCAGGAGCAACTCGCCGACGAGTTCCGCGGCGACGCGCAACTGCTGGAGAAGGCGTTCCAGGCCGAGGTCATGGGGCGGGTCCTCGAGCCGGCCTACGAGCAGGTCGGCCAGCGCCTCGACTCGCTGCCGCGCGTCCCGCTCGGCACCGCCGGCACCTGCCGGGACGCCTGGCAGGCGATGCGCGAGGAGGACGGCGTCCTGACGGCCGAGGCCTGGTCGGGCCTGCCGCGGTTCGAGAGCGCCGAGGTCGCGCACTGGCTCGGCGACGCGACCGCCCGCGGGGCCGGCGGCCAGCGGGTCGACAGCAACCTCGACGGCGCGATCTACTTCGAGCTGATGTGCCAGAAGATCCACGCCGCCGTCCAGGCGACGATGCACGCGCTCCGCGGCCGGCTCCGCGCCCGCCTCGACCAGTTGGCGGACGACCTGAAGCAACTGACCACGGCCCAGTGACCCGAGCGAAGGACCCCGACCGATGCCCCTGCCCCTGACGCTGCCGATGGACGATGTCTACCTCCGGGCGGGCCGCGTCGCGAAGACCTTCCCCCTCGCTGCGCAACTCCGCCCGGACCGCCCGCTGGAGCGGCTCGCCGAGTACGGCCTGCTCATCCACTGGCCGCGCGCGATGGACTGGCTCCGGCTCAGCGCCCGCGTTTTGGCCAGCCCGACCGCCCCGGAGGTCAACTTCGCCGCCGACCTCGCCGGGCTGGACGCCGTCTGCCTGCGCCAGGCGGTGACGCGCGGCCAGCTCGCGCCGACGGCGTTCCTGGAGCAGCACGCCCACCTCGCGGCCAGCCTGCTGGCCACGAGCGCCGTGGAACTGGTCGTGACCATCGACACGGACGCCGCCGGCTTCCGGGCCGCCGTCGCGGCCGGCCTCAACCCCGCCAGCGGCCACCTGGTCCTGCCGGTCCAGTTGCGCCACTTCGACGGCCGCCAGTTCCGCCAGTACGTCGACCTGCCGTCGCAGGTGAACCTGTCGTGTACGCCCTGCAAGCCGCTGCCGCGCTTCGCCGGCGCGATGGCGATCGACCTCGGCAACGCGGTGACCTCGGTCGCGGCGCTGGCGGCGACGGTGCAGGTGAGGCGGTCGGCGTCGGTCACGCTGGTCGGGCTGGACCTGGGCGACGCCGCCGAGGCGAAGCTGCTGGCCTCGGCGGTGCGCCTGGACACGGTGCGCACCCCCCGCGGGGCGGCCGCCGGCACGCGCCGCCTGCCGAGCCAGCCGTCCGACGACCTGTGGGAGTCGATCGACTTCGCCGTCGGCCGGGTGGCGCTGACCCAGCCCGCCGGCGCGGCCGAGGGCGAGGGCCTCGTCCTCGGCGTCAAGCAACTGCTGTCGGTCCCCGAGCCGCCGCCGGGGGCCGCCCCCGGCCGGACCGCGGCCTTCTTCGCGCTCAACGTGCGGCACCTGCCGCACGACGGCGGGCCGGCCCAGACCGAGCAGATGGAGGTGATGAACCACTTCGCCGGCGAGCTGATCTTCGCGCACGCCTTCAGTTGCTTCCGCGCCGAGATGAAGGCGTGGCCGGCCGACGTGGCCCTGACCTACCCGACGACCTACACCCGCGGCGAGCTGCGGCAACTGGTCACCGCGGCGGTGCGCGGCTGGCTGCGCACCATGCAGCAGCCGCAGGCCCCCGGCGGCGAGCCGACGCCGACCGACAACCCGGACCTCGACCGCCTCGTCGCGGAGTGCCGCGGCTGGCTCAACGACCCCGGCCGGAAGGCGTCCGACTGCCCGCTGGTGCGGCTGACGATGGACGAGGCGACGGCGGCGGCCTTCTTCCACGTCCAGCGCCGCGTCTTCGAGAAGGTCGGGGCCCTCGTCCGCTTCCGCTACCTCCACCCGCGCGGCCTGCACGCCCTCGTCGTCGACTGCGGCGGCGGCACCACCGACGTGGTCCTCGTCCACGCCTCCGCCGACGACCAGCGGGTCCTCAAGCTCGACGTCCTCGCCCGCACCGGCGTCCGCACCTTCGGGGGCGACAACATCACCCACGCGGTCTGCCGGCTGGTGAAGGCCAAGCTCGCCGCGCTGCTCGCCCGCGTGCTGCACCCCGCCGCCGCCTCCGGCCTCACGCCCCTGCCGGCCGCCGGCCCCGCCGACCCCGCCGCCGCGCGGGACCTCGTCGGCAAGTTCCTCGACCGGGCCGGGGCGCTGCGCCCCCCCGCGGGCGGGGCGACCGAGTACGTCCCCACGCGCTTCGACCCCAAAGCCCTCACCGCCGACTCCCTCGCCCGCCAGGCCGCCTTCCGCGCGCTGTGGCAACTCGCCGAGGAGCTCAAGCGCAAGCTCGCCGACGGCAAGCCGGTCAAATTCTCCCAACTGACCGCCGCGCACCTGCACCAGGGCACCTCGGCCCTGATGCGGCTCGCGCTCCCCGGCAAGGCGACCCCCACGTCGGCCCAGGTCCTCCAGCAACTCGGCGACCTCGCCGTCGCCCCCTGGGAGGTGGACGCGCTGGTCCGCGCGGACGTCGAGGCCCTCGCCGACAAGTGCAACCGCCTCATGCGCGACAAGCTCCGGCCCGACGCGGCCGGCCTCGCCCCCGAGGTCGACTGGGTCGTGCTCTCGGGCAACGCGGCCCGCTACCCCCTCGTCAAGCAACTGCTCTGCGAGCGGCTGCAAGTCGCCGGGCTTTCCGAGGGCGGCGACCAGTTCACCTTCGACCCGGACAACCTCAAGCACGCCGTCGCCAAGGGGGCGGCCATCGCCCAGGTCATGGGCGGGGTCGCCGACACCGCCTCGGTCAAGTACGCGCGCGAACTCAGCGAACTCCTGCCTTACGAGGTCGGCGTCTACGAGTTGCACACCAACAGCGACCGGCCGCTCTTCCGGGAGTTCACGCGGTACGACGAACTGCACGGCAAGCCGCACACCCTGACGATGCAACCCTCCGGGCCGGGCCGGGCCGCCGTCTTCGTGCTGCGGCGCAAGTTCCCCGGCGACAAGGACTGGTCCGACTTCGCGGCCTACACCTTCCGGGAGGGGCTGGTCGCGCCCGCGCAGATCGTCTACGACGACGAGTTGGGCCGCTTCGTGGTCACCTCCAACGGCGAGGAGTCCGCGTACGAGGACCGGACCGAGCCGCTCGAGCACGTCTCGCTGCAAAACCGGGGGGACCTGTAGCCGTGGCCGCGCCCCGCCCCTGGCCGGCCGAACTCGCCGCCGGCTGGGCCGCCTACGCCGACGCCCTGGCGCGGCTGCCCGGCTGCGCCGCCGAGGCCGACGCCCTCCGCCGCGAACTGACGCCCGACCCGCCGGACGCCTGGCGCGCCGCCGCGGCCGTCGCCGCCTGGGCGCGGTTCCGGCCGCACCGCCTGCTCGCCCGCAAGGCCCGCGCGGCGCGCGGCGGAACGCTCAACCGGCTGCTCGGCGGCCCCGTCGCCGCCTGGGCCGCGCCGGAGCCGTCGCTGGTGGCGCGGCTCGACCGCCTCGCCCACCTGGCGGCCGCCATCGACGGCGCGCTGGCCGCGCTGGCCGACGCCGACCCCGCGGTCCGACTCGGTCGCCTCGGCGAGTCGGTCGAGCCGTGGCCGCCCGCGCCGGACCCCGGCCCCGACGACTGGCCCGCCCTGCGCGACCACTTCTTCGCCGGCGTCCCCGGCCTGCCGGTCGGTGCCCGCGAGGCACTGGCGGTCCGCGTCGTGCCGGCCGGCGACTTCGAGGGCCGGCTGCTGGCCGAGGGGCCGTCGCCGGAGTTGCGCTTCTACTACGGCGAGATGGGCCGCGCCGCGCCGGGACTGCGGCCGCGGCTCGACCCCCTGACCCTGCGGCCGCTCGACGCGCCCGACCCTGCCGACCCCACCGCCGGCGTCGAGTCGCCCGAACCGGCCGGCACCGTCGTCGGCGTCGGGCAGTTCGCCACCCCGCCGGCCCGGCCGACCTGGCGCGTCAGCACCGGCCCCAAGGCCCCGACGACGCTCTACCCGACCCCGACGCCCGACGGCTGGCACTGGCCCGCCGGCGTGCCGCTCGCGCAGCCGGGCCTCCGCGCCGAGTTCGCCGCGCAACCCCTGGGCACCGTGCTGGCCGCCGAGCGCAGCGACACCGACCCGGCGGCGGCGCGCTACACCGTGAGCCTCGGGCCGGTGCCGTCGGCCGCGTCCGCCGCTTACGAGTTGTGGGCGCTGTCGGCCGAGCCGGCGTGGCAAGCCGCGGTCGGCCCGCACCTCGGCGGCTACCTGGCCGGCGCGGCCCCCGACGCCGCGCGGCTGGCGGCGCTGCTCGACGCCGCGACCCCGCCCGACTCGCCGGTGACCGCCGCCGCCGCCGAGCCGACGCTGGCCCGGCTCGCGCACCTGTGCGGCGCGGCGCTCCTCGGCGCGGCCGGTTACGACCCCGCGGCCGACGAGGCGGTCAGCGGCGTCCGCGCGGTGCCGGTCTTCCGCAACGCCCCGCCGGCCGGTGCCGTCGTCCGCGTCCGCTCGTTCGGCCTGACCGCCGGCGGCCGGACCCTGCGCGCCGCCGAGGTCGTCGTCAGCGCCGGGCCGCAGCCGCCGGGCTGCGCGGAACTCGAAGCCCTGGTGCCGTCGTCGCCGGAGGAGTCGCGCGGCGAGTTGAGGGCGGCGCTCGCCGGGCTGCGGCCGGCGGCGTTGCACGGCTACCTCGAACTCGCCGCGGTCGAGCTGTTCCAACTCTTCTGGGGCCGCGTCCGCCCCGCCTGGCACCCCGCCGACCCCGACGGGGCCGAGGGCTTCGCGCACGCGCTGGCCTGCCTGCTCGACGGCCCCTTCGGCGTCCGCCCCTTCGAGCCGGCGAACGTGTTCGACCACCCCGACGGCTGGGTCACCCTGTCGCCCGGCTGCCGCGTCACGACTGGCCGCGTGGTCGAACTGCTCGCCCCCGGCCTGCTCGACGCCGCCGGCGGCTTGCGCCTCCCCGCCCACGCGCTGGCCGAGTAAGTGCCAGGCTATTTCTGTAAGAACGTGCGGAGTTAACGCGAGTTCGCAATCTGGCGTTCTGGATATATTAATCTGAATTAGCTCCGGTGACTATTCCGTCGCAAGTTTTTGCCGAATCCTTAAGCATTCACGACCGGGTTTCGCACGCCGTGTCCAGTTCCCGCGCAGCGGCGTTCCCGCGCCGTGGCGTACGGCGTTCGCGGCGGGGCCGACTTTTCGCGACCCCGGCCCGCCCGCTGCAACCGTAGCGAAACTGTCGCTTTAGGGGCCGTTTCGGTCGGTTCTGAGGCACGCCGCCGACGCGAGAATTCACCCGACCGTCGTAACCGGCACTCAAGTTGCCAATCCTTTCTCGCCACTTCGGCCTCAAGTCGGTCCTGACGGATGGGCCGATTTTCGCGGAAACGCGAATCTTGAGTGGGCACGGAGTCGTCTTTCAGTTTCCGCCCACGACCTGGAATCCCCGACGGGTTTTGGCTCTGTTTACCGTCGAGAGAACATCATGACAGATTCGAGCGTTCAGATCGCCCGCCTTGGGCACTCCCAGGCCCACAGCAGGTCGCCGGCCCAGCAGTACCCCGCGCCGGCAACCTCCACGCCGTCGCCGACTGAGGAACTCGCCCCGCTGACGGCCCCGACCGCCACGACCCCGGCCCCCGCCCCGGTCCGCCAGACGCCGAGGCGAACCCTGCGGCAACGCGGCGGGGCGGCGGTCCGACGCGTCGTCGGCGTCGCGCTCGTCGTCGCGGCCCTGTGGTGGCTGGTGCTGCCGCTGGTCTTCCCCGTCACGAGTGAGGCGGTCGTCAACGCCCGGACGGTCCAGGTCCGCGCCCCGATCGACGGCACCGCCTCCGACTTGAGTTTCGACGTGGGCGACCCGATCGTCCCCGGCCAGGTGATGGCCCGCCTCGTCAACCGCCACCTCGACACGTCGGGGCTGACTGGCCTGACCGCCCGCCAGGCCGAGCTGGTCACCCGCCGCGAGCGCCTCGATAAGGAGATGGGCGAGGTGGTGCGTAACGAGGAACTCTGCCGCGCCGAGGCCCAGCGCTACCGCGACGCCGTCGTCGCCAACCTGGAGGCGAGCCTGAAGGAGATCGAGTCGAAGGCGCGCTCCGGCAAGGTGGAGCACGAGACGGCCGCCCGCCGGCTCGAGCGGGTCCAGCGCGGCGGGTCCGGCCTGAGCGACACCGAGGTCGACGCGGCGCGCGAGTCGGAGTCGGTCTGCCGCATCCGCCTCGACACCGACCAGGCGACGCTCGCCAAGGCGCGGGCCGAACTCGAGGCCGCGAAGCAGGGACTGTTCCTGCAAAAGGACTCGCCGCACTTCCAGCAGCGGGCCGACGAGTTGGCGCTGCGGGTGCCGACGCTCAAGGCCGCCCTGAAGGAGGCCGCCGACCTGTTGGGTGGGGTCGAGGCCGAGATCGACCGCGAGCGGAGCCGCACCGGGCGGCTTGCCCAGGCCACGGCCGAGGCCCCCGTCGGCGGGACGGTCTGGGTGCGCCAGGGCAACCGCGGCCAGGGCGTCAAGCAGAACGAAGTCCTCTACGAGATCGCCGACGGCAACACGGTGTTCGTCGAGGCGGTGGTGCATCAGGGCTACCTCGGCGCGGTCACGGCCGGCACCCCGGCGGTGGTCAACGTGACCGGCGGGCCGTCGCTCAGCGGCCGCGTCCGGGCGGTGCGCAGCGGCCGCGCCGGCGACAACGAGCCGACCTTCGCCTTCGGGGCCGCCGACCACGACCCCCGGAAGCTCCGCGTCGTGATCGACCTCGACCCCGGCCTCGCCGACCCCGCCGCTCTGATCGGCCGCCACGTCCGGGTGCTCGTCGCCGACCGCGAGTGCGGCCCGTGCCACCAGGCCGTCGTCTGGCTGTTCTCGAACGCGAGGTTCCGATGAGCCTCGACGACCGCCTGCTGGTGAACCTGCTGCTGCCCGTCGGCCTGATGCTCGTTCTGTACCGCCTGCCGGTGAGCGTCGTGGCCGCGCGGTGGCTGGTCGTCGGCCTGATGGCGGGGCTGACGGCCTACTACGCCACCTGGCGCGTGACGCAAACGTTACCGGCTCTCGACTGGACCCCGGCGGCGCTGTGGCCGTGGACCTTCTTCGCCTTCGAGGCGGTCGCGCTACTGTACGAAGGGTGGTGCCTGTACGTGTTGACGGGGTACTCCAACCGGACCCCAGAGGCCGACGGCCATGAGGCCCGGTTGCGGGCGCGGTCGGACTTGCCGACGGTGGACGTGTACATCGCCACTTACAACGAGCCGAGGGACATCCTCGACGACACCATCGTCGGGGCGCTGGGCCTCGACTACCCGACGCACCTGCTCAAGGTCTGGGTGCTCGACGACAGCCGGCGGCCGTGGCTGCGCGAGCTGTGCGAGCGTCGGGGCGTCGGCTACCTGGCGCGGCCGACGAACGAGCACGGTAAGGCCGGCAACCTCAACTACGCCTACCCGCGGACCGACGGCGACTTCATCCTGTGCCTCGACGCCGACTTCGTCGTCAAGCCGCACCTGGTGTACCGCACCCTCGGCTTCCTCGTTTACGGGCCGGACGTGGGGCTGGTGCAGACGCCGCAGCACTTCCGCAACCCGGATCCGATCCAGCACAACCTCTTCGGCGGGGCGGCCTGGACGGAGGAGACGAACTACTTCATGACGGTGACGCAGCCGTGCCGCGACGCCTGGGGCAACGCCTTCTGCGTCGGCACCGGCTTCGTGGTCCGCCGCGCCGCGCTGGTAACGCTCGGCGGATTCGCGTACGGTTCACTCTCGGAAGACTTGCAGCTCTCGTACGCGCTGCGCGGAAAGGGCTTCCGCACGGTGTTCCTCAACGAACCGCTGAGCGACGGCTTGGCCCCGGAGAGTGTGCCGGAGTACATCAAGCAGCGGGTCCGCTGGTGCCAGGGGACCATGCAGCAAGTCTTCCTCGAGTCCGGCCCGTTCCGCGCGCCGGGACTCACTTTGTTGCAGCGGCTGTTCTACTTCGAGACGGTCGTTTACTGGCTGACCTTCCCGTTCCTCGTGCTGTTGCTGCTGGCCCCGATCGTCCAGTGGTACGCCGGCATCCCGGCATTGCACGCGACCGCGACCGACGTGTTGCTCTTCGTGATCCCGCGGGTGACGGCGCGGGCGGTCATCCTCTACTGGCTATCAGAAGGCAAGGTGGTGCCGGTCGTCGGTTCCGTCGGCAAGGTGGTGCCGGCGTTCCACCTGACGGCCGCGGTGTTGAAGTCGTTCGTCAGCCCCTTCGGCTCGCCGTTCCGCGTGACGGCCAAGGGCCAGTCGCGCGACGGCGTGGTCATCCACTGGCAGCTCTTCGGCCTCTTCGCCGGCCTGGCTGCGGTGACGGCCGTCGGCATGTTCGCCAACCTCCTCGGCCTGCACGACGCCGTGGCGATCGGCGACGTGACGCCGCTGGACGTGGGCTGGAGCCTGTGCAGCCTGCTCGTGCTGACGTTGGCGGCGATGGTCTGCGTCGAGTTGCCGCCGTCCGGCGTGAGCGACGAGGTGCTTCGCGCCCGCCTGGGGGCCACGGCGTGGGCCGTGGCGCGGCGGCTGTGGGCGTGAGCCCCGTCACTTCGCCGCGATGGCCCGCGCGATCGGCTGCACCACGTTCGGGACGACGTGCTCGCTCACGAGCGTGTCGAGCAGTTTGCGCTGCCTGCGGTAGCTCTCGACGAAGTTGGTCAGCGCCGGCTTGCCCCAGAACTGCCGCACCGTGAACAAGACACTAATCGGGGCCTCGACGTAGTTGCCGGTGCGCACCTGGTAGGCCGTGCTGCGCGTCTCGACGCTGAGGCGGCCCTGGAGTTGGAAGGTGTCGTCCAGTGCCATCGTCAGCGACGGCTGGAAGTGCAGGGCGTGGCCGCCGGGGACGCGCAGCAGGTTTTCGAGCGGCCCGCCGGCCATGAGGGCTTCGGCCACGATCTCGTCGTGGTTGCCGGTGAACAGGAAGTCGAAGCTGTACTGCACGTCGATCGCGTCGGCGTCGAGGTTCGACACGCCCAGGTGGTACGGGGCCATTTCGAGGAGCGTCTCGTTCTGGGTGTCGACGCTGTCCGAGTCGGTCGGGTTCATGAAGGTCGAGGCGAGCTTGCGGCGGTCGAGCACGACCGAGCGGTAGGCCCCCGAGTCGCGGTCCTCGTCCAGCGCGTACTCGCCGTCGTCGCGGCGCTCGAAGTCGGTCATCGCCGGGAACTGCTTCTGGACGCTCTCGAAGAAGTGGACGACCGACTCGCGCTGCGTGGGCATGTCGAGCTTGCTCATCAGGAACATCGACACCCCGAAGTCGTCACTCATCGCGCCGAAAGCGTTCATCGCAATCCCCTCGCACTCGGGCCGGTCGAACGGGCATTATCCGCCGGCCGGCCGGCGTTGGCAATGAAAAGAGGCGAGCCGGAAGCGTGAGCGCCCGGAGTCCTCACGCGGAGA
>JANXTD010000947.1 GCA_025352585.1 Fimbriiglobus sp. | reverse complement strand
CGGGGCCGACGTGTACGACTCGATCATCCCGAAGGAACTGTTCAACGTCAAGGCTGACATCATTATCACGACCGACGGAAAGTTCGTGCTGTAGGGCCAGCTCGACCTGCTCGGCGGCGTCGTGAAGGCCAACGCGACCTTCTACGCCGACCTCAGCCAGGTCGTGGCCGGCAGCAGCGCGACGCTGGCCGTCCTGATCGACATGCCGGTCCCGGTGCTGCCGCTGAGCGCCGCCGTCAGCGTCCGCGAGGTCATCTACGGCATCGTCACTTTCGGGTACGTTGACGGCAACGGCCGCCCCGTCGCGGTGCCGATCGGGACGGCCGACCTGTCCCGGACGCCGTTCCGCATCCACATCGCCGGCGGGGCCGACCTGACCGCCCGCACGACGGTCGGGAACACCCTGCTTGAGAAGCTGTCGGTCCAGGGCGACCTCGACTTCACGATCAAGGATGTCGGGTTCGTCCTCGACGGCTACGTCCAGGTGTCGCTCGCAGGGATCGTCAACGCCAAGAAGGTGGTCGCGGCCGGGCTGCACTTCGAGCTGGACAAGACCGAAGGCTTCTGGGGGGCCGCCCAGATCGACGTGGGCGTGGACGAGCTGAAAAAGGCCGGCGTCACCCTCGAGGGGCAACTTTACTTCGCGCTCAACACTGCGGCGAGCGACCACACGTTCAAGCTCCGCACCGGCCCCGCCGCGGCCGACGCGACGGACGTGACCGTCCCCAAGCAGAGCGTCGCGCTGTACGGCACCGCCACAGTGAAGTTCGAGATTCAGGGCACCGACCTCTTCCACGCCGCCGCGGCGCTGTCGCTCGACATCAACACGTCCGGCCTGAAGCTCTTCGTGGCCGGCACCGCCCCGATCACCGTCGGCCCCCTGCCGGCGGCGCTGAGCCTCGGGAGCGCTTACGTCGTCGGCGCGCTGATCATCAACGACCAGGGCTTCGCCGGGACGTTCACCGCGACGGTCATCACCAACCCGGCCGTGTCGGACTTCGTCCTCGGCCAGGCGTCGCTCACGCTGACCTTCAACACGACCTCCACAACACAGGCGTACGTGCTGCCCGGCACGATCAACAGCTGGCTGCGGCTGAACTTCCCGGACCCGTCGCTGCTCTCGCCGCTGCTGTCCAACGGCGTGGTCGCGATCCCCGCCGGGGCGCTGCGCCGCGACGGGTCGTTCGGCGCGCCCAGCCCGTACCTCGTGCTGGCCGGCCGGGCCGACCTCACGGTGCTCAAGGACTACAAGCTCGCCTCCGCGAACTTCATCCTGACGATCGACGGCACCGGCCTGGAGTTCGACTACGACGCCCGGCTGAACGTCGGGTCGTTCGTCAACATCGCCACGCACGGCACGATCGAGATCCGGGCGGCGGGCCTGGTCGTCGATGCCTTCCTCGACGGCAAGATCGCCGCCGGCCCGCTGACGTTCCAGGGCACGGCGCTGCTGCTCATCAACACGACGGGCGCCACCAGCGACACGCAGCACAGTATCCCCGCGGGCACCGTGCTCATCGACGTGCGGGGCGAGCTGCAACTGACGAACAGCTTCGTCATCCAGGGCCACTTCGTCCTGTCGAACACCCCGACGACCTTCTCAACCGCGATCACCGGCACGATGAAGATCTTCGGCACCGCGTCGGTCAACGTCAGCGCGATGGCCACCATCGACAAGGTGAACCCGGCCCTCGACCTGGTCGGGCGGGTGAGCCTGACGTCGGGCAGCAACATCGGCTTCGGCAGCGTCTTCAGCTTCAACGTGGCGGCCACGCTCAACATCCACACGCGGCAGAACGTCTACCGCGTCGATCTGGGCGGAACCCTGAGCGTGCTGGGCGTCATCAAGTTGAACGGCAGCGGCTACGTCGAGTTCAGCAACGGCGTCTTCGCCATCGGCGTGGACATGAACGGCAAGTTCGGCCCGATCCGCTACGCCTTCGGCGGCTCCTTTAGCTCCGAGGGCGAGTTCCGCCTGTACCTGTCCGGCGACCTCGACCTGACGGCGGCCG
>JANXTD010000935.1 GCA_025352585.1 Fimbriiglobus sp. | reverse complement strand
TCGATACGCGGGGGCTGATCTCCGCGAACGCCGACGGCACGCCGCGGCCCGGCACGTACATCGGCAGCGGCACGGTCGCGCTGAGTACGGCCGACTTCAGCCGCCGCACCTGGACGCCCGGCTTCACGATTGGCATGGGCTACAAGTTCGACGACGGCACCTCGGTGTACGGCAGCTACTCGCACCTGACCAACACGTCGTACCACGCCGGGGCGACCCTGGCGACGCCGTACGCCCGGAACCGGCCCGACCTGGCCGACTCGTTCCTGTTCGCCCCCGTCTACAACTTCCCGCCGCAGTACGCCGGGCCGCGGGTCAAGACCGCGCAGGAGAACTTCCGCACCGACGGCACGATCGACCCGAACGCCGGCGGCAACTTCTACGGCATCTGGAACGGGGCGGGGGTCATGGACATCCAGTTCGACTCCTGGTTCAACCAGGCCGAACTCGGCGTCCGCATGCCGCTGTTCCAGAGCGAGACGTCGCGCATCTACGGCCTGGCCGGGGGCCGCTACGCCATGCTCATGGAGCGGCTGAAGTGGCGCACCGTCAGCTTCGGGGCCGACGGCGTGGCCGGGCCTCAGGACGTGGCCAACTACAACAACACGCTGTCGCAGCGGGCTTACGGCCCCTTCATCGGCTGCGGCCACGAGGCCTACATCGGCAAGTCGCTCTCGGTGAGCCTCGACACGACCGCCGCGCTGCTGCTGGGCATCGCCAAGGAGCGGGCCAAGTACAAGCTGGGCGACCGCTACCCGAACGCGATCCAGAACAAGCTGAGCCGCAACGAGTTCGAGGTGATCCCCAACTTGAACGCGAGCCTGAACCTGATGTGGTACCCCATCGAGGGCGTGCAGATGCGCGTCGGCTACAGCGCCATGACGTACTTCAACACCAAGTACATGCAGGAGCCGATCGGCTTCAACTACAGTTCGGTGGACCCGGCCTACGGGACGCAGTTCCTGCGGATCTACCACGGCGTGAACGTCGGCCTCGGCATCTTCTTCTAACCGGGGCCGAGTCGTCGGGCCGGGGCTGACCCCGGCCGGAGCCGACGACGGTGTTCCCGTCCGGGGACGACCCTGCCGAACCGCCCCGCGTCGGAACCATCCCCCGTCCGCAGACTCCGCCGCCCGCGCGCCCCTCTCCTGGAGTGGCGCGGGGGCGGCCGACTTCGTGGCGGCCAAACTCGCCTGTCCCCCCGGCACCGCGGCCATATCATGCCCCGGACACGCCACCCTCCAACTCCCGACAGGGGACTTCCGCATGGCCGCTGGCCCACCCGACGTTCAGGCGTTCAGCTTCCGCAAAGCCTTCCTGTGGACGGAGATCTTCCGCACCTTCCAGGTGGCGATCGACCCGCGGAAGCTGCTCGTCGCGGCCGCCGGCATCCTTGTGATGTCGCTCGGATGGTACGCCCTGTCGAAGGCCTTCGCGACCGACGCCCCCCAGCGCGGCGACCAGGCCCGCTACGGCAGCGCCGTCGTCCGCGCTAGCCTGGGCGACAAGCGGCCCGACGGCCTCGACTACACCGAGGCCGACTACGACTTCGAGGCCACCCGGCTCTACGGCCGCGACCTCGAGCAGTGGAAGACCCTCGACGCCCTCGCCGGCCCCGGCGGCCGCCTGAGGACCCTGCCCTGGGACGAGTACCGCGGCCCCAACCCCTACTACTTCCTCACCGCGCTCGCCGGCGGCGAGCCGACCGAACTGCGCAAGACCTTCAGCGAGTTCCTCAGCGGCACTGTGCCGGTCCTCGTCGAGCCGCTCGTCAAGCTGCTCGTGCCGGTCGTCAAACTCCTCGACCCCGACGCCTCGCGGCTGACGCGACTCTACCTGTTCCTCTGCCTGCTCTGGAGCGTGGTGACCTGGGCCTTCTTCGGCGGCGTGATCACCCGCCTGGCCGCGGTCAACTTCACCGGCAAGACCCGAACCAGCCTCGGCGAGGCGATCAGTTACGTCGTCTCGCGCTACAAGGACTACGTCCTGACGCCGCTGGTGCCGGTCGCGGTCATCGGCGTGGTCACGCTGGTGATGATGGCCTTCGCCTTCGTCGCCCTGATCCCGCTGGTCGGCGACGTGGTGCTCTACGGCCTCGGCCTGCCGCTGGTGGTTTTGGGCGGGGCGGTCATGGTGGTGCTGCTCATCGGCCTGGTCGGCTACCCGCTGATGTACACGACCCTGAGCGTGGACGGCACCGACATGTTCGACGCCCTGAGCCGGACCTACAACTACGTGTTCCAGGCCCCGTGGAACTTCCTGTGGTACTCGCTGGTGTCGATCTTCTACGGCGCGGTCGTGACCTTCTTCGTGATCTTCGCCGGCTCGCTGAGCGTCTACATGGGCAAGTGGGCCGTGTCGCAGGCCCCGCTCTCGGAGTACACCCACCGCGAGCCGGACTACCTGTTCCTGTACGCGCCGGAGACCTTCGGCTGGAAGCAACTCTTCCTCAAGGGCGGCCCGATCGAGCAGCGCGAAGTCACCACGACCGACGCCCTGAGCGGCCGCGTCACCCGCCGGCTGGAGGACGCGAACAAGCCGGCCGCCGACCAGTACCGCGGCCGGCTGCTGGTGACCGAGAAGATCGGCGCGGGCCTGGCGACCTTCTGGCTGTCGGCGTTCGCGCTGTTCATCGTCGGCTTCAGCTACTCGTACTTCTGGTCGGCCTCGACGATGATCTACCTGCTGATGCGCAAGAAGGTGGACGAACTCGACGTGGACGAGATTTACGTCGAGGAGCCGCTGCCGACCCCCGCCCCGCTGTCGCCGCCCCCGCCGGCCGCGCCCGCCCACGCGGCGGCGACCTCGCTGCCGATGGTGCCGCCGGTGGTGCCCCCGGTCGTGGCGACGCCCGCGGTGCCGGCCAGCGTCGCCCACGACGGCGGCGTGCCGATGGACATCGACCCGAAGAACGACTAGTTCGGTGGCGAGCGGGGGACGAAAGTCGCCCGAGACTCCCCGACGTGGTGAACCGCCCTCCCCGTGGGGATGACTCGGGGGACTTTCGTCCCCCGCTCGCCGGGAATTTGCCATGCCACGACCGATCCTGCTGTTCACCGGGCCTTGGGCCGACGTGCCGCTCGACGCGCTCGCCGGCAAGGCCAGCGACTGGGGCTACCAGGGGCTGGAACTCTGCTGCTGGGGCGACCACCTCGAAGTGCAACTCGGCCTCGCCGAGTCGGGCTACCCCGCCGGCCGACTCGAACTGCTCGCCCGCCACGACCTGCAAGTCCCCGTCGTCGCCGCGCACAAGGTCAGCCAGGCGATTTCCGACGCCGTCGATGCCCGCCACGAGGCCCTGGTGCCCGACTACGTCTGGGGCGACGGCCGGCCCGACGGCGTGTCGCACCGCGCCGCCGAGGAGTTGCGCGCGACCTTTCGCCTCGCCGAGAAGCTAGGCGCGAACGTCGTCAGCGGCTTCACCGGCTCGCCGGTCTGGGCCTACACGTCGGGCTACCCCGCGCCCAAGCCGGGCATGATCGCCGACGCGCTGAAAGCCTTCGCCACGCAGTGGAACCCGATCCTCGACGCCGCACGGGACTGCGGGGTCCGCTTCGCGTGTGAGGTCCATCCGGGGCAACTCGCCTTCGACCTGTACTCGACCGAAGTCGTGTTGGACGTGCTGAACGCCCGCGAGGAGTTCGGCATCCTGTTCGACCCGAGCCACCTGCACTGGCAGGGCATCGACCCCGTGGCGTTCCTGCGCCGCTTCGCCGACCGCATCTACCACGTCCACCTCAAGGACGCCGTGCTGAGCCTCGACGGCCGCGCCGGGCTACTGTCGGGGTACTGGCCGAGCGGGGACGCGCGGCGGGGGTGGCAGTACCGCAGCCCCGGCCGCGGCGGCATCGACTGGGAGGCGATCATCCGCTGCCTCAACGAGATCGGCTACGACGGCCCACTTGCGGTCGATTGGCACGACCCCGGCATGGACCGCGAGTACGGGGCCGCCGAGGCCGCCCGCTTCGCGAGGCAACTCGACTTCGACCCGCCGACCGCCGGCCGGCACGCCTTCCGGGGGTGATTCACCGTGGCCTTCCCCGAGAAAGCGGCCGTCGACGCGCTCAAGCTGTTGTGGACGGATCGCCTCGTCACGGCCAAGCCCGGCGTCCCCGTGTTAGCGCGGTTCGCCGGCAAGGTCGGCCGCGTCGTCACGGTCAACTTCAACGGCAAGGCGCTCGTCGATTTCGGCGATGGCTGCTGGTACGACGTGGCCGATTTCGAGCGCGTCCTGGACGAAGTGACTGCTGAAGCCGACAAATTGAAGTACGACCCCACGGCCAACAGCGCCCAAACGCACCCCACGCGGCAATCATGATCCTGCTCATCGACAACTACGACTCGTTCACCTACAACCTCGTCCAGCGCTTCGGCGAGTTGGAAGCCCGGCTGCCGATGGAGGTGCGCCGCAACGACCAGATCACGCTCGCCGAAATCACGGCAATGGCCCCGACGCACATCGTCATCTCGCCGGGGCCGTGTACGCCGAAAGAAGCGGGTATCTCCAACGACATCCTGCGAACGTTCGCGCCGACGGTGCCGATCTTCGGTGTGTGCCTGGGCCACCAGTGCATCGGCCACGTCTTCGGCGGCGAGGTCATCCGCAACGTCCGGGTGATGCACGGCAAGGTGTCGCCGATCCACCACGACGGCCGCGGCGTGTTCGCGGGGATGTCGAACCCCTTCGACGCGACCCGCTACCACTCCTTGGTCATCAAGCGCGAGACGTGGACGAACCCCGACTTCGAGGTGAGCGCCTGGACGGCCGAGGGCGAGATCATGGGCGTGCGGCACAAGACCTGGCCGCTGCACGGCGTGCAGTTCCACCCCGAAAGTTTCCTGACGGTGGAAGGCCCGACGCTGCTGGCGAACTTCCTGGCCCTGGCGGCGTGGGAGTGAGCGCGCCGCCCTACGCCCGGCCGCGCAAGAGTGACAGCAAGCCCGCGACGGCCAGGCCCGCCGGGAGGGACACCAGCACGCCGAGAGGCAGATAGACGATGAGCGCGAACAGCATCCCGCCCGCGGTCTTGCCGGCCGCGACCCCGCAAACCGCCCCACCAGCCACGCAGACCAACAAGGTGCGGAAGACGACTTTGTCGGTGAAGCTGCGCGTCTCCGTCCGGCCGCGCTGGGCGCTGTAGCGAATCGTGTCGATGAACCCGGACAGGCCCTGGACGCCGCCGACGAGGAGCAGCCCCCAGAAGACCGTGGAGGAGCCGGAGCCGGACCGGGTCGAGTTGTCGTACGAGAAGATCGACAGTCCGGCACCGGCGGCGAACGAGAGCAGGCCGTACAACACTTTGCGGCTCGCCTTGTCCTGGAGCACGTCGATCCGCACGACGTCGGCCTCGGCGACCAGCTCCTTGGACCTGGCCGGGTCGAGGCCGTTCTCGACGAGTTGTCGGACGATCTGGCCGCGGGGCGTGTTGAGGCCGACCTGCTCGAAAGCGTAGTGCCGCTCCGCGCGGTTCGCCTCCGCCCGCGTCAATTCGACCAGCATGGCCCGCCCCCCGAGTACACAACCGCGCCGACGCGGGAAGCGTAGGGCGCGTTCGAGGGCGGGGCAAATGCGGAGCTTTTAGTCTTCGCCTTGGGCCTTCGTGAAGCTCGGCTGGCCGTCGAACTCTTGCAGCTTCTCGACGTGCGCCCACTTCGCCACCGCCGCCAACTTCGGCAGTAACTCGAAGATCGTCGCGTCGGCCAACTCGCCCGCGTCACGCAGCAGGAAGCGGCACTGGCTGGCGTCGGTGCAGTCGATCGTCGTGCCCTTGTCCGGGTAGATTTGCGTGCCGCGGTTCGAGATCATCTTGAGCTTCACCGGGCTGCCCTCGACCGCCGCCGCGAGCACCGGGCCGAGTTTCGTCGGGTGGTCGGTGCTCTCGACGAACAGGTCGAAGCCGACGACGCGGCGCGACTTCGCCACCACCGGGTCGGCCGCCTTCGGCACGGTCGGCATCTTCAAGGGCTTGTACTCGCGCACCTTGTAGGTCGTGCTCTTGCGGCCCAGGTTCTTGATGACCTCCGCGGCGAAGTCGGTCGTCTTCGCCGCCTTGGGGCTGTCGTAGCCGACCACGTCGCCGGTGGGGACTTTGCCCTCCTCCATCGTCACCATCAACGCGTTCTCGATGGCGACCGCGGCGTCGAACTCGTCGAGGTGCCGCAGCATCAGGATCGCCGAGCCGAGTACCGCCGTGGGGTTGATGACGTTCTTGCCGGCGTACTTCGGGGCGCTGCCGTGGACCGCCTCGAAGATGGCGACCTCGCTGCCGAGGTTGGCCGACGGCGCGAAGCCCAGCCCGCCCACCAGCGCCGAGGTCAGGTCACTCATAATGTCGCCGTTCATGTTCGTCGTGACGATCACGTCGAACTGCTCCGGCTTCTTGACGAGTTGGTGGCAACAGTTGTCGATGATGACGTGCCAGCTCTGGATGTCCGGGTACTCCTTCGCCACCTCCTCGAAGGTGCGCTTCAGGGTGCCCTCGGTCATCTTCATGATGTTCGACTTGGTCGCACACGCGACCGACTTGCGGCCCTCGCTGCGGGCGAACTCGAAGGCGATGCGGACGATCTTCTCGCAACCCTTGCGGCTAATCAGCTTGAGGCACTGCGCGACGCCGGGCGTCTGCATG
>JANXTD010000878.1 GCA_025352585.1 Fimbriiglobus sp. | reverse complement strand
GGCCGGGCCGGGCGGGGCACCGCAAGTGCGGCTGTTTAACGTCAAGTCGGGTACGCCGGCTCAGGTGTTCAATTTCAACGCGTACGACCCCGCCTTCCGGGGCGGAGTGTTCGTGGGCTAGCCCCTTCCGGTTAGCCGATTTCGCCCCAGGCCGCTTGGCCTGGGGCCGCCGATTTTCCTTCTTTCTCTTTGTGGAGCCGATTCCCATGACCGATCCGAAGACCACCGCCCCCGTGGGCACTGACCGCCGTTCGTTCGTCAAGGCGGGGGCCACGATGGTGGTCGCCGCCACGGGCCTGATCGCCACCGGCTCGACCGCCGCGGCCGGCCCCGGCACCGTGCCGAACCTGTTCCCGAACTTCAACAAGCGCGCCTTCAAGGCGATCCAGGACGACGAGAACGCGCACGTCGCCTTCTTGGTGAGCGCCCTCGGCGCGGCCGCCCGCCCGAAGCCGAACTTCAAGAACATCCTCCAGCCGGACCTGCGGTCGTTCATCACGACCTCGAACGCCCTCGAAAACACCGGCTGCGGCGCGTACACCGGGGCCGCCCCGATCATTTTCAACCGCGCCTTCCTGGGGGCCGCCGCCTCGATCGCCCTGATCGAAGCCCGCCACGCCGGCTACCTCAACACCCTCCTCAACAACCTCTCGACGATCAACATCTTGGGGAAGGAAGAAGACTTCGAGTTGGCCCTGTTGCAACAGGATGTTATCACCCTCGCCGGCCCGTTCATCACCGACCTCAACGGCGGCCCGCCCCTGGCGTTCAGCACGACCCCGTCCCGCGCCAACGACATCGCCATCCTGAACTTCGCCCTGGCGCTCGAGTACCTCGAAGCCGAGTACTACAACGTCAACGTGCCGAAGTTCTTCCCGGCCTAAGTGTCCAGCGACTCTGACGAAAACTGCCGCCCGCCGCGAGTCTCGCGGCGGGCGGCTTCGTTCCTGCACGGCGTCGGGGCTACTTGTTGAAGTTGGTCATGACGAACAGCAGTTCGCCGGCCTTGGTCTTGAATTCCGTCGGGCAGGGCTTGCCGGGCAGCGCGTAGATGAGGCGCACCGTGTCGCCCTGCTTGTCGATCAGCCCCAAGGCGACGTCCCCCGAGTCCGGCGCGGCGGTCGCCGTCATCGTGACCTGGCACGGGTCGCTCGACTCGTCGAGGGTGTAGCTCGCGGCGTAGGCGTCGCCGCGGGTGACGTGGACGACTTTCACCGTGTCGCCCGTGAAGCGGACGGTGGTGTCGGCGACGTGGCTTGGCGGCAACGGCTTGCCGTCGCGCTCGCCGGAAACGAGGGTATAACCGCCGGTCAGGTTCAGCATGGGGCTTCTCCGAGGTGTCCGCGGCGGGGAGTCCGCCGCGCCGCCGGTGTTGGGCAACTCCAGTGCCGATTGGCCGCGCCTCGCGCATAACACTCCGCACCCCGGCGCAGGCCGGACCCACCCCAAGGAAGTCCCCATGTCCCGCGTCGCCGCACTCCTGGCCCTGCTCGCGTTCGCCCCGGCGGCGGTCGGCGGGAAGTTCAACAAGGCGCTGAGCGTCGGGGACGCCGCGCCCGCCTGGGCCGACCTCGACGGCACCGACGGGGCCAAGCACTCGCTCGCCGACCTGAAGGCGAAGGCCGTCGTCGTCGTGGCGTTCACCTGCAACAGTTGCCCCGTCGCGCAAGACTACGAGGACCGGCTCATCGCGCTGGCGAAGCCCTACGCCGCCGCCGACTCGCCGGTGGCCGTGGTGGCGATCTGCGTCAACGCCGGCAAGGACGACGCGCTGCCGGCGCTGACGGCCCGCGTGGCGAAGCGGAGGTTCCCGTTCGCGTACCTCGCCGACCCGTCGCAGGAGATCGCCCGGCGCTACGGCGCGGCCTACACGCCCGAGTTCTTCGTGCTCGACCGCGACCGCAAGGTCGTCTACTTGGGGGCCTTCGACGACAAAGCCCCGCCCGGCGAGCCGACGGCGCGTCACGTCGAGGAGGCAATCGTCGCCGCCCTCGCCGGCAAGCGGCCCGCCACCGGCGAGACCTCGGCGGCAGCCGGCTGCCGGATCAAGTTCGCGCCCAAGCCGCGCGGCGAGTAGGCGAAATTCCCGGCAATCCCTCAGCGCGCCGCGGCGAGGTCGGCCAGCAGGCGAAACACCGTCTCCGGCGCGACCGGCTTGACGAGGTGGCCGTTCGCCCCGGCCTCCGCCGAGTTGTGGCGGTCCTGCTCCTGGCCCCAACCGGTCAGGGAGACGATGTGGACGGCGCGGCCCCACTCGGCGGCGCGGATGCGCCGAGTGGCGTCGAGGCCGTTGAGCCGCGGCATGCCGACGTCCATCAGGATCAGGTCGGGGCGGAACTCGCCGGCCGCGGCGACCGCTTGCAGGCCGTCGTAGGCGGCGCGGACCTCGTGCCCCGAGAGTTCGATCAGGGTCGCCAGCGAGTCCGCGCCGTCCTGGTTGTCGTCCACGACCAGCACCCGCCAGCGCCGCGGGGCTTGATCCGCGGCCGGCGTCGGCTCCGGCGTCGGGGCGGGCGGCTCCGGCGGGAGGGCCGGCAGGCGGACGGTAAACGTACTGCCTCGGCCCTCGCCGTCACTCGCCGCCACGACCGCGCCGCCGTGCATCTCGACGAGGCCTTTGACGAGCGCCAGGCCGATGCCCAGGCCGCCGGTGGTCTTCTCCAGCGTCCGATCGACTTGGCTGAACAGGCCGAAGATCGAGCCGAGCGACGCGGCCGGGATGCCGACGCCGTTGTCCTTCACCACGACGACCGCCTCGGCGTCGCGCTGCTCGAGGGTCAGCACGATGTCGCCGCCGGGCGGGGTGTACTTCGCGCTGTTGGTGAGCAGGTTGCCGACGACCTGCGCCAGCCGGGTCGGGTCGCCGTCCACGCGGACCGGCGTCGGCGGGGCGACGACGGCGAGGCGGTGGCCGAACTGATCCAGCAGTGGCCGCACGGCGTCCACGGCGTCGGCGACCGCCCGCGCCAGGTCGGCCGGCTGGCGGCGTAGCGCGAACTTGCCCTGCGTGATCCGCGACACGTCGAGCAGGTCGTCCACGAGCACCACGAGGTGCTCGAGTTGCCGCTCCATCATCGCCCGCGTGCGCTCGACGACCTCGCTGCCGTTGGACCCGAGTTGCATCACCTTGAGGCCGTTGCGGATCGGCGCGAGCGGGTTGCGCAACTCGTGGGCCAGGGTCGCCAGGAACTCGTCCTTGCGGCGGTCGGCCTCGCGCAGCTTCTCGGCCGCCTCGCGCTGGTCGTGGATGTCGGTCGAGGTGCCGAACCAGCGGAAGTCGGCCGGGTTATCGACTTCGGGCACCGGGACCGCGCGGGTGAGGAACCAGCGGTAGACGCCGTCGTACCGGCGCAGCCGCGACTCGACTTCGAGCAGCGCCCGCGCCGACTTGGCGATGCGCCAGCGGGCGGTCAGGCCGGCCGCGTCGTCGGGGTGGACCGCGCCGACGAAGTCGTCGGCCTCCGAGTCGGGCCGGCCGGTGTACTCGACCCAGCGGCGGTTGACGAACTCGAGGTCGCCGCCGGGGCCGCGCACGGTGACGATCTGCGGCACGGCGTCGGCGAGGTGAGCGAAGCGCTCGTGGCTGGCCTTCGACTCGGCCTGCTGGCGGACGCGCTCGGTCACGTCCTGGGCGAATACCGCGACGCCGCCGCCGGGGGCCGGCTGGACCCGCACGCGCGACCAGCGGCCGCGGGCGTCGTGACGGTACTCGAACTCGGCGGCCGACCCCTCGGCGGCGGCGCGGCGCATCTCCGACTCGAGCCGCGTGCCGACCTCGCCGGGCCACTCGCTCCAGAACAGGTTCCCCAGGGAGGCGGAAGCCGGCCGGCCCCAGTCGCTTTCGTACTGCCGGTTGACCGCGACGAGCCGCCAGTCGGCGTCGAGTTGGAAGAAGGCGTCGCCCATCCCGTCGAGCGCCGCCGCGAGCCGGCTGTGGCCCTCCACTTCCCGGCGGTAGGAGCGGTGCAGCGCCTCGCACAGGACGCTCACGGCCACGCCGACGAGGACGAACGTGCCGACGTAAAAGGCGTCGCGGCCGAGGTGGGTCAGCAGTTGCCCGCCGGGCCGGTCGAGGAACCAGACGCCGACGACGCTGCCCAGGGACGTGGCGAGCAGCCCCGGCCCGAGCCCGCCGAGCCAGGCGGCGACGGCCACCGCCCCGATGAACGGCAGGAACGGCACGGTGTCGATGAGCCAGTCGGCCAGGCCGAGCCGCACCAGGGTGACCGCCGCCGTCGCCACAACCGCCGCCGCGTAGCCGGTCAGTTTGGAGTGCCTCGTCAACCAATTCATCGGGGTCGTTCCGGTTCGCAGGGGCGTGACACGAACCGTATCATAGTCGGTGACCCCGGCACGCCGCCAGACTCGCCCCGCCCCGGTCCTTAGGAACCCCTAGCATGGCCGATGCCGTCGTCCCCGATTTGCTCGCGGACGGCTTGAAGCTGGTGCTGTGCGGTACCGCGCCGAGCCGGGCGTCGGCGGCCGCGCGGGCCTACTACGCCAACCCCGGCAACCGCTTCTGGCGCACGCTCCACGAAGTCGGTCTGACGCCGACGCTGATGCCGCCCGCCGACTACGCCGACCTGTTGAAACTCGGCGTCGGCTTGACCGACCTGTGCAAGCACCACTTCGGCAACGACGACGAGTTGCCGGCCGACGGCCTCGACCCCGCCGGCCTGGCGGTGAAGGTGCGCCTCTACCAGCCGGCGGTGGTGGCGTTCACGAGCAAGACTTCGGCGCGGGTCGCCCTGGGCCGCGCCGCCGACTACGGCTTGCAGCCGGAGTCGATCGGCGCGACGCGGGTCTACGTCTGCTGCTCGACCTCGGGCCGGGCACGCCGCTTCTGGAAGCCGGGCGTGTGGGAAGGCTTGAAAACGCTCGTGGACGAACTCCGCCCGCCGGCGTGAGCGGGCGGGTTCACGAGTCTGCGCGTCAGCCGACGAAGACGCCGTCGGACTGGCCGGGCAGCAGGTTCGGCGACAGGTCGGCGACCGACTTGCCCGACGACAGCCCCTTGCCGCTGTAGTCCAGCAGCGTCGGGCCGACGGCGGCGACCACGTCGGCCTTGGCGTCGCCGTCTCGGCGGCCGGGTTCGTCGGCGATAACCCAGGTGAACTCCCCCACACGACGACAACGCGCCGTCACTCGCGGACACCCGAACCGTCGCGGTCTGGGTTCCAGTGGCAACGGCGGTCGGCGCGACGATCGGCACGGATTATTCGCTTGCGTCCGCCCAACGCCCCCGGCGACGATGGGGATGCCTTCGCGTCACGTCGTTTGCCACAAGCCTGCCGGGGAGTTTGCGTGGCGGACGACGACGAACTCCAGTTGCTCGACGTGGACTTGGGGGAACTCCTCGAGTCGTTCACGCCCTCGCGGGCCAACGTCGAGGCAGGGTTGCTGCTCGGGATCGGGGCCTGCGTCGCGGGGGCGGTCGTGATGTGGCACCCAATCCACGTCGCCGACGCGGCCAACTGGGACTTGCCCTGGTACGCCGAGAAGCCCAACTGGTCGTGGTTCGGCGTCGGCTTCATCGGCTTCTTGGGGGCAGCCGTTTTTGCCATCGGGGTGGCCCTCCTTGCGTACTCCTGCTGGCAGGCGGCGCACCGCGTGGACGTGTGCGTGGGCGGCTTCTGCTACGTCGTGCCGCACTCGGTGGTCGCGATCCGCTGGGGGGTAGTCCGCAGTGTCATGGAAGTAATCGAACACGAACACCTGCCGGAGTTCATCCAAATCCTGTACGCCATTCGCTCGTTATTGCGGCCGAAACCCGTGACCCGCTCCTACACCCTCACGACTTGGGCCGGCCGGGTGTACGCGTTCGACGGCAACTCGATCCGCCGGCTGCACCGCTTCGGCCAACTCCTCCGCGAGCAGTCGGACGCCCACTCGATCGCCTGGGCCACAGCCGATCTCAGGGCCTGAGCGGTCCTGGCGGGCGTCACTTCACCATCGCCAGGCGTTCTTGCTTGTCGTGGTCCTTCATCGGGCCGATCAGGTAGTCGAGGCTCCCGCCCAGGATCTCCATCAGCTTGAACACCGTCAGGCCGATGCGGTGGTCGGTGATGCGGCCGTCGGGGAAGTTGTAGGTGCGGATGCGCGCGGAGCGGTCGCCGCCGCCGATCAGCGTGCGGCGCATCTCGGCGCGCTCCTCGTGCAGCTTCCGCTGCTGGGCCTCGAAGACCCGGCCGCGCAGCACACGCATCGCCTGCTCCTTGTTCTTCGTCTGGCTGCGGCCGTCCTGGCACTTCACCTCGACCTCGTCGGCCGTGCCCTTGCGGTACCAGATGCGCACCGCCGACTCGGTCTTGTTGACGTGCTGGCCGCCGGCACCCCCGGCCCGCATCACCTCGATGTCGAGGTCCTCGGGCCGGATGTTGACCTGCACCTCGTCGGGTTCGGGCATCACGCCGACGGTCGCCATCGAGGTGTGGATGCGGCCTTGCGTTTCGGTCTTGGGCACGCGCTGCACGCGGTGGCCGCCGCTCTCGAAGCGGAGCGCCTGGAAGACGCCGTCGCCCTTGACGCTGAACGACACTTCCTTGTAGCCGCCGGCCTCGCCCTCACTGGCCGAAATCTCGTCGAGGCCCCAGCCCTGGACGCGGGCGTAGCGGGTGTACATCTCGTACAGGCTGCCGGCGAACAGGGCCGCCTCGTCGCCGCCGGTGCCGGCGCGAATCTCGACGATGATGCTGTCGAAGTCTTCGAGCGGGTCGACGAGCAGCAGGTCTTCGAGCTTCGCCCGCAGCGCGTCGCGGCGGGGCCGCAAGTGGGACAGTTCTTCCTCGGCCATCGCGCGGAACTCGGCGTCGGACTCTTCGTCGAGGATCTTCTCACTGCCGGCGACGGCCGCTTCGAGGTCTTGCAGCTCGAGGTACGGCTTGACGAGTTTCGACAGCGCCCCGTGCTCTTTCGAGGTCTGCGGGAACTTGACCGGGTGGTTGATGACGGCGGGGTCGCCGAGCATCTCTTCGACCTCGCGGAACCGCGCGAGCTTCGCTTCCATCGGACCCATGT
>JANXTD010000841.1 GCA_025352585.1 Fimbriiglobus sp. | reverse complement strand
TGCAGGCCCTTGACGAACGAGCGCAGGAACAGCCCGGCCACGGCCGGCCCCAGGTCGGCGATGGTGCCGACGAGGTCGGGCCGCCGGTTCGAGGCGTCGGAGGGGTGCTCGATGAACAGCGCCCCCGGCCCCATCTCCACGCTCACCTGCTCCTCGGTGCTCGAGGCGGGGTGGATTTTCGGCCCGACGAGCGGGTGGCGCAGCAGCAGGTACTCGTACAGCAGTACCGCCAGGGCGTGCAGGTCGGTGCGGGCGTTCGGGTGGCTGCGCTGCGGGTCGGCCAGCTTCAGGTGCTGCGTGCGCACCACCTCCGGGGCGATGTAGCCGCGCGTGCCCAGCACGTCCGGGGCGAACATCCCCGGCACGACCAGCGAGTCGATGTCGATGACGACGCACTGCCCCGTGACCGGGTCGATGAGCACGTTGTTGCACGACAGGTCGGAGTGCGCCAGCCCCGCCTGGTGCAGCCGGCGCACGGCGCGGGCGAGGCGGATGCCGATTTGCACGCTCGTTTGCAAGGTGCCACGCTCGGCCTCCGGCAGGTACTTGCGCAGCTTGGGCGTCGTGAACCAGTTGCTCTTCTTCTCCTTGCCTTTGAAGGGGCCGGTGGCAAAGAAGAAGTTCGCCGGGTAAGCCGGGGCGACGACACCCAGCGTTGGCTTGGCCACGATGCCACTGGGCCAGCAGAACAGCGTCTGCCAATACTTGCCGACCTCGGGGTCGGTCGTCGGGTTGAACTTCGTCAGCACCGCCTCGAGCCGCGCTAAGCGGTTGGCGTCGGTGGCGGCCGCGGCGTCGTGGAAGAACGCGACGACGTACGACTTGTCCGGCGAGAAGTAGACCTTCTTCATGCCGCCCTGCGGCGGGTCGGCGACCTCGACGAACGCCACCGTCCGCCCGTCGCGCAGGGTCGCCGTTTGCGTGCTCACGACAGGTCCTCCCGGTGCAGCACGACGAGCGTGCGGTCGTCGAACGAGCCGCGGACGTGGTACGAGTCGAGCCACAGTTTGAGCCGCGCCTCGGCCGTCGGCGCTTCGAGCGGCTTGCGGCCGGCCCACAGCGCCGCGGGCCGCTTGACCAACTCGGCCGCAGTGGTGTCGAGCCGCTGGGCGAAGGTCTCGCACGAGCGCAGGTAGGCCATCGGCCGCGGGTCCGGGGCGACGACCTCGGTGCCGACTTCGTAGGCGAACCCGGCCGCCTCCTCGGCCGTCAGCGGCGACCCCGAGAGTGCGTTGGCCACGGCGTCCGCCGTCGGCGCTTCGAGGTCGGGGACGCCGTTGACGACGAGGTCGCCCCAGAGCCGCGCGAGGTGGTCGCCCGCGGGGAAGTAGTCGTCGGCGACGCCGTCGGTCATCACGAGCAGCGCCTGCAAGTCGGTCAGTGCCGCGGCGGTCTTCTTGGCCAGGAACGCCGGCTCGGTCTTGCCGGAGGACGTGAGGAAGTCCGTCTCCCCGGCGTGCCCGCCGCTGTCGGCCGCGCCGACCTGCGTGACCGACCCGGCGCGGCTGACCGTGCCGATGAGGCCGTCGCCGACCTGGCAGCCCACCACAAGGTGGTACGGCTTGCCGTCGGCGACGATGGCGCGGGTGACGGCCAGCAGCAGCGTACACGACAGGTCGGCGACCTCGGCGGGGCGGCTCAGGAACGCGGCGATGTCGTCGCGGCCCTGCAACTCGGCGGCGACGCGCTCCAGCGCGGTTAGGGCGTCGCGCATGGACTGGTGCAGGCTCGCGGCGACGGCCTGCACGTCGGCCGCGGCGAAGTCGGAGCCGTCGCGCTCGCGGCCGAGTGCGGCGAGCCACTCGGCCGACGTGGTGCGCTCGGTCAGGGCGTGGCCGGCGAGGTCGCCCGTTAGCGTGGCGAGGGCGGCGGCGACGGCGGCGCGCGCCCCGAGGCGTGAGAGCTTCTTGGAGCCGGCCCCGTCGGCGACGGCGACGACCGTCCAGTCGCCGGCGCGGGCGAAGGCAAAGGCGTCGTCGCAGTTGGTGCCGTCGTGCTTGTGCTTCTTGCCGCGGACGTTGGCCCCGAAGCCGCGGAAGCCGGCCGGCGCGTCGGCGAGTGGTAACGCCGCGAACTCCGGGTACGGCTCCGGGGCGTCGGGGATCGGCTTGCACTGCCACCCCACGGGCGGCGGCGGGGGCGACGGCGGCGAACTCGCGGGCAGGGGCGGCGGCATTTCGGGCACCGTGGGGGGCGTCGGGGCGGGTCGGGTGCGGCCGGCGTCGGGGTGCAGGCCGGTCGGCTTGGCCGGCCGCGCCAGGAGGACCGCGGCCGGCGGGTTCAGTGCGTCGGTCAGTAGCCCGGCGAGCTTGGCCGACGCGGTTCCCTCGTTCGCGGCGACCCAGCGCAGGAAGAGGTCCGAGAGTTCCCTGGCCCATTCGTGCTTGGGGTTCGCCTCCCCGCCGAGTTTCGTGGCGAGCGCGCGGTACAGCGGCTGACTCAAGGCATTCGTCACCGCCTTGACGGCCGCCGGGTCGCGGGCGATCTCGGCCCACGCGGCCTGGAGCTGCGCCGCGTCGTGGGTCGTCGGCAGGCCGAGCTTCCAGCGCACGGCCTGGACGCGGACTTCGGGGGAGGGCGGCGGCATCGGGACCTCCGGGGGTCAAGGGGGCGGGGTCAGGGCGGCTCCGAGTCGGGTGACTCTGGTTAGCCGGACGCGCGAGCGACGGGCGCAAACCCCTGGTGGCGATGCCGCTGGGGGACAACGGCTTCGACTTTCCCCACCGGCGTTGTCCACCGGGACTTGTTCCCGTCG
>JANXTD010000834.1 GCA_025352585.1 Fimbriiglobus sp. | reverse complement strand
TCGACGACATGGCGTTCCTGCCCAACGGCGCGCCGGCGGGCGGTAACGAACTCGGCCGGCAGGGGCGCTATTCGTGGGCGGCCTTGATCCAAAGGCAGTCCAACGAGCATCGCAGGGTCGCCGACCTTTCCATTCTTGTCTTCGACAAGCGGCCCGCCCTGCCGCAACCCGGCGACGAACTCGTCGTCGCCCCGGACGCTCCGCAAGCTGTCGGCGAGAGGACCGTCACGATCACGCTGCCGAACCGCACGGCCGACACGTCGCCGGTGCTGCTCCGCCGCGGCGGCTGGATCATCGACGGCACCATTTATTCCCCGCCACCGCCGCTGCCACAGCCCCAGGTGCCGGTCACTGGAACCAACACCCCCCGGCAGTTTCACGCCTACCGCGTCTCGGGCTTCACGGAAGGGACCGTCACCGCGACAACGACGACTTACACCGTCGATCTTGAGACGCCGCTGCTGAAGCCGCTGACGGGCATCGCCGGCGGGCCTACGGCGAGCCAACTGTACCTGTTCGCGGGGCTGATCGAAGTCTTCACGCGGCCGCAACTCCGGCCGGACCCCAACTACTAACGACCGCCGCGCGACCGCCACCCCCGGACGACCTCCCCTGGAGACTCCCCCATGCGAACCCCCTCGAACCGCCGGCCGCGCCGCGGCTTCACGCTCGTCGAACTGCTCGTGGCGTGCGCCCTGACGGTGCTGATCATGGCCGTCCTGGCGACCGCGTTTCAGACGGGCCTCTCGACCTTCAGCCACCTCAAGAGTACGGTCGGCCTGTCGGAGCAACTCCGCGCCGCCCAGGCGATCATCCAGCGCGACCTCGAGGCGACCCACCTCGAGACCAGCGACGGCGTCGCGCTGAAGGTCTCCGACCCCCGTATCACTTCCGTGGTGGCGGGCACCGCGCCGGCCCTCGCCCCCGGCGCGGGGTTCAAGGGATACTTGGAAGTCGTTCAGGGGGGCAACATCGGGACGGCCGGCTTCGTTAAGGAGGGCACCGAGGACGGCGTCGATTCCCACCGGGCGACCGACCACGCCGTGATGTTCACGACCCAGTTGCGGGGGGACTCGCCGCGGGAAGTCTTCGTCGGCCTCGCCCCGTCTCAACTCAACGGGCAAAGCCTGACGGACTACGTCCCGGCGAACAGCACCTTCAACCAGCCGACGGGCCCGGGCGGCCCGCTCGGCAGCACGGTGGCGACCGCGTGGGCCGAAGTCGCCCTGTTTTTGGCCCCCACCAGCGTCATGACCATCGACGACGGCGTTACGGCCGGGACGCAACTGAAGCTCTACTCGCTGATCCGCACTCAACGTGTCCTGGCCCCCTCCCGCGTGCCCCTGCCCGTGCCGGCGGCCCCAGGGGCGACGCTGACGCCGAAGGACTGGTGGGACACCTTCCCCGAGACCAGCATCAGCACCCGACCCAAGTTCGTGCCGGGACCGATGCCGATGTCGCCGCCGGTCCTCGTGCCAGACGCGAACATCAACGACGCCTCATCCGTGACTGCTCGCGACAACCGGTCGTACATCGTGTTCACGCCAGCGCCCTTCCTGGGACCCCCGACGTTCATCCTGCAGGCGGCCAAGGGGGCCACCCAGGGCACGGACATCCTCGTCACCAACGTCGTGTCCATGCAGATTCGCGTGATGGACAGCTCGGGCAAGTATGTCGATCAACTGCCCGGCGGCCCAAACGGTAACGGGCTCGACACGTCTTCGCCACGACTTAACGGCCAGATGCGGGCGATCCAGATCAAGTTGCGGGTCTACGACACCAAGAACCACCTGACGCGGCAGACGACCATGAGCTTCGACCTCTAAGCGACTCCACCAGACACACGCCTGACACCTACGGGCCGCGCCGGCGGCCCCCTCACTCGGGAGAGTGACCCATGTTCCGCCGAACCTCCCCCCGCCTCCGCGACCGCCACGGCCGTCGCCGCGGCGCGATCCTGCTCATCGTGCTGACGCTGCTCGCGCTGTTCGCGGTCATCGGCCTGAGCTTCGTGCTGTACGCCGAGAGCGAAGCCAACGCCGC
>JANXTD010000825.1 GCA_025352585.1 Fimbriiglobus sp. | reverse complement strand
CCCATGTCGAGGATTTTGGCGACGCCGCGGCGGTCGATGAGAATGTTGCCGGGCTTGATGTCGCGGTGGATGATGCCGCTGCGGAAGGCGAAGTCGAGGCCGACGGCGACCTGCCGCATGTAGTGGCAAGCCCGGCGGGTGTCCATCGGGCCGAACTTCTTGACCATGTCAAGCAGGTTCGAGCCGTCGACGTACTCCATCACGATGAAGTGCAGGTTGCCGTCCTGGTCGATGTCGTGGGTGCGGACGATGTTGGGGTGCTCGAGCGACCCCGCGGCGCGGGCCTCGCGGTAGAAGCGCCCGAGCGCCGCCGGCTGCTCGGCCTTGGCGGGCGGCAGCACCTTGATGGCGACCCGCCGCTTCATGTACATGTGCTCGCAAAGGAACACCTGGCCCATGCCGCCGACGCCGACACGCTCCAGCAACTTGTACTTGCCGATGGTGAAGCCGCGCCACTTGCCCAGCAGGTACTGCTCGGCCTGGAAGTCGGTGATCAGGCCGTCCTCGACCATCGAGTTGGCGGCGTCGCGCGGGTCTTCGGGCAGGCCGCGGCCCATCTGGCGGCGCTGCAAGTAGGCCGTGAGCTTGGCGTCTTCGATCATGCCGCTCTTGCGGATGAGTTGCAGTAGCTCTTCGACGGACGTGGGGACGGACATCGGGTGGCACCGTGTTCGGGGTGGTCGGGTAGGACCGGGCACTCTCGACGCAAGGCTAGAACAGCGTTCCGGGGACGCAACCCTCGCGCGGCCGCTTTATCGAGATGTTTCGCCGCCGCAACGCCCGCAGCGAGCACTTAAGCGACGGAGCAATTTTCCCGGCTGGCCCAGTGTGGCGCGGCCACGGCGGGCGGCGACGCTTGGGGGTTGCCGCGATGGCGGGGCGGCGGTTAATGGTGCGTCGGACCAGAGGCGGCTTGACGGCCGCCCGCTGGGTCTGAACAATGGGGTGTTCGGTCCGCCCCCGCCGACAGCCCTTTCCCTTGAGACTGCCGCAATGCCGTTGACGACTTCCCGCCGAGTCTGGCCGTGGCTGGGCCTGTGCGTCGCGCTCGGGGCCGGCTGCAACCCGCCCGAAGCGGTGCGCACCTACGAGGCCCCGCGCGAGACGCCCAAGGTCACCGCGCCGACCGCGGCCCCCCTGGTTCCTGTCGAGTTGGCCGACGGCCCGGACAAGTCGCGCATGTTGGGCGTCATCATCCCCTCCGGCCCGGACCGGGCGAGGTACATCAAGTTTTCCGGGGCGATCGGCACCGTGACTGCGTTGGAAGGGAAGTTTAACGAGTTCGTTGCGACCGTCCGCCTGGCTAACCCGAACGCGACGCCCAGCTACACCGCCCCGGCCGGCTGGGTCGAGAACCCGCCCCGGCAGTTCGTCCCGAAGAGCTTTACCGTCGGCCCCGAGGGTACGCCGCAGGTGACGCTTTCGGACGGCATCAACGGCTCGTTGTTAGAAAACGTCAACCGCTGGCGGCTCGAAGTCGGCTTGCCCAAGGTGACCGAGGCCGAGTTGCCGAAGTCGGTGACCGAGGTCACGCTGGGCGAGACGAAGGCGTACCGCATCGACTTGCGTGGCCCCGCCGCCCCCGGCTCCGGTGCCGGCCGGATGCGCGGCATGCCTGGGGCGAAGTAGTCGCCGCCCGGAATCACACCTGCCTGAATGCACCTCACCCGCGGTAGGAGTTCGACCGATGAGTACTTTGACCGCCGACGCCGTGATGTCCGACCCGGCCCCGCGCAAGCCGCGGCCGCTGCCGGTCCACCCGCTCATCACGGTCCTGAAGCCGATCGCTTCGCTGAAGTTAACGGTGTCGCTGTTCGCCATGTCGATGGTGCTGGTCTTCTTCGGCACCGTCGCGCAGAAGAACGCCGGCATCTGGGGCGTCGTCGATCAGTACTTCTGGTCGTGGCTCGTCTGGATCGACGTACAACTCCTCTTCCAGTTTGGGCAGATTTTCTTCTCGGTGCCGCCCTCGTGGACCACCACGGCGTCGGTGCCGTTCCCGGCCGGCAAGCTCATCGGCTTCACGATGTTCTTCAACCTGCTCGCCGCGCACACGCTGCAACTGATTAGCCTGGTGCGCGTGACGGCCAAGCAGGCCAAGAAGGCGAACGCCTCTGGCGACGTCGCCAAGATGCTGCTGAAGCGCTCCGGCCTCTACATCCTGCACGGCGGGATTCTGTTGCTTTTCGTCGGTGAGTTCATCACGCGCGAGTTCCAGGTCGAGCAGAACATGGTGATCGCCGAAGGCGGCTCGGCCAGCTACGCCGTCGATACCCGCAACGAGGAACTCTCCTTCACGACGCAGTTGGCCAACTCGGACAAGGACGCCGTCGCGGTCGTGCCGGTCAAGTTGCTGCGCGACTCGTTCCGCACCAACACCGCCATCTCGAACGCCGCGTTGCCGGTCGATCTCGAAGTCGTCGCCTTCTACAAGAACTGCGTGCTGGAGAACGCCAAGGGTTCCGCGCTTCCCAACCTCGCCACGGCGGGGGTCGGCCTCGAAGGCATCGCTGTCCAGAAGCCGGAGGTGAACGGCACCGACCCGGTGCAGAAGATCGACACCCCGGCGGCCTACGTCCGCTTCAAGTCGAAGGGCGACGGCAAAGACCTCGGCGTCTACCTCGTCTCGACACGCCTCAACGACGACATCGGCCTGACCGTGGACGGCAAGCGTTACGCGGTCGAACTGCGCCAGACACGCTACCTCAAGCCCTACCGCCTTGAACTGATCAAGTTCACCTTCGACCGCTACGTCGGCACCAACACGCCGAAGAACTACGCGAGCAAGGTTCGGCTCATCGACTCTGAGCGCGAGATCAACAACGAGTTGACGATCTCGATGAACGAGCCGCTGCGGTACCGCGGCGAGACATTCTTCCAGTCGTCGTTCACGCCCGACGAGAAGAGCACGATCCTGCAAGTGGTCCGTAACCCCGGCTGGGTGCTGCCGTACCTGGCGTGCGTCATGGTCACGGCGGGGATGATGCTCCACTTCACACTGAGCCTGGTCACGTTCGTGACCTCCGGCAAGTCGAAGCCGGTCGGCGAGGTCCAGCCGGTCCGCATCGCCCCGACGGCCGGCGAGGTTCTCGTCCGGCTCGTGTTCGGCATGCCCCGCGCCCGGCTGACCGGCGACGCCCTGCCGAAGTCCGGCCGGGCCATCGCTTGGGTCTGCGTCGGCGTCACGGCCCTCTACTTGACCGCGTCGGCGATCCCGCGCACGGTGGTGTCGGTCTACGACCTCGCCAAGCTCGGCTCGCTGCCGGTCCTCGACGGCGGCCGCATGAAGCCGCTCGAGACACGCGCCGATGTCCTGTTGCGGATCTTGAACAACACCGAGGAGTACAAGGACGAGTCGGACAAGAAGCGGCCGGCGATCGAGTGGTACCTCAAGACGATGACCGGCCTGCCCGGCAACCCCGGCCCGTCGGCGGCGTACCGCATCTTTCGCGTCGAGAACGACCGGCTCATCGAGATGATGAAGCTCGAACGCCGCGAGGGCTTGCGCTACTCGCTGACGGAGTTGCAGCCGCAATTCGACGCCCTCGAAAAGGCCGCCGAGAAGGCCGACAAAACGCCGGCCGCCGAGCGCGACCTCTTCTCGAACAAGGTCCTCGAACTCAACAGCCACCTCCGGTACTTCATCGGCGTGATGACGGGGACCGATGTCCTGGCCCTCCCCCCGGAAGACGGCAAGCCCTGGCGACAGCCCGGCGAGTCGGGGCGGACCATTGCCCGCGCGGACCAACAGTTTCAGCAGGAGATGATTCAAGACCTCCTCCAACGGATGGACGAGGCGGGGTTGCCCAAAGATCCGAAGTCGATGAACCCCGAGCAGCGCAAGCAGTTCGAGGCCTTTTACGAAGACGCGCAGCTCGCCAAGGCGCAGAAGCTCGAAGTCGCCCGCGAAGCGATCCTGGCCGGCGACCCGACCGCGAAGGTTTGGCTCGACATGCTCGCCGCCTACCGCGAGCGCAAGCCCGACGAGTTCAACCGGCTCCTGACTACGCTCGACACGATGAGCCGTGAGGCGATCACCCCGCGGCAACGGTTCCAGGTCGGCCTCGAGTCGTACCTGAACCGGACCTCGTTCTACTACAAGTGCATCGGCCTGTACGTGCTGGTCTTCCTGCTCACGCTGGTCGGCGTCGGTACGCACCTCGTCAACCCCGGCGTCGCCGAGGGCTTCCGCCGAGGAGCGTTCGGCGTCCTGGTGCTGACGTTCCTCGTCCACACGGCGACGCTGTTCGCCCGCATGTACCTCATGGACCGGCCGCTGGTGTTCGTGACGAACCTGTACTCGTCGGCGGTGTTCATCGGCTGGGCCGCGGTCCTCGGCTGCCTGCTCGTCGAGCGGGTCTTCGCGATCGGCCTGGGCAACGGCGTCGGGGCGCTGATCGGCTTCACGACGAGTATCGTCGCCCACAACCTCGCGGCGGGCGGCGACACGCTGGAGATGATGCAGGCGGTGCTCGACACCAACTTCTGGCTGGCGACCCACGTCACGACCGTGACCCTGGGGTACTCGGCGACCTACGTCGCCGGCCTGATCGGCGTGCTGTACGTCGGCCTCGGCATCGCCACGCCGTACTTACGCAGCAAGGTCGATGTCACGATGGGCGGCGGCACCAAGTCGATGGAGCTGGGCCGCGTCATCGGCATGATCCTGTACGGCGTCATTTGCTTCGCGGTGCTGTTCAGCTTCGTCGGCACGGTACTAGGCGGCATCTGGGCCGACCAGTCGTGGGGCCGCTTCTGGGGCTGGGACCCCAAGGAGAACGGCGCGGTGCTCATCGTCATCTGGAACGCGCTGATCCTGCACGCCCGCTGGTCCGGGCTGGTCAAGGACCGCGGCGTCGCCGTGCTGGCGCTGCTGGGTAACGCCGTCACGACGTGGAGCTGGTTTGGCACCAACCAGCTCGGCGTCGGCCTGCACGCCTACGGCTTCAACAACGAGTTGCAACTGCTGTGTACGTACCTGTGGATCCTGCACGGCTTGCTAGTCGTGATCGGCCTGACGCCGAAGCGTTACTGGGCGAGCTTCGCCCCGAAGGCGTGACGGCTTTACTTCTTCGGCAACACCGCGATCGAACCGGTCTCGGCGAGGTACACAAGGTTGCCGGTGTTGCCGTCCTGGTACACCTCGACGCCGAAGCGCTTGGCCTTGGCGAACTCGGCGACGCCGCCCGGCCGGGCCTTCAGCGCCATGCCGTACTTCCACGCGACCCCCTGGCCGGACTTCGCCTCGCTAGCCGGCGTGGCGGCGATCGCCCCCGTCTCGGAGATGTACAGCAGCCCGCCGGTGTTCTCGTCGCGGAAGACCTCGACGCTGAAGGTCCGGGTGTCCGCGCCGAAGTCGGCTTCGTCGGCCTTGCGGCACCGCATGGTCAAGCCGTACAGCGCCTTCGGGGCCTTAACACTGTCGGCGGCCGGGGCCGTCGCGGGGGCGGGGGCGGCTGCGATCGCCCCCGTCTCGCAGACGTAGATTAGCCCGCCGGTGTTGCCGTCCTTGAACACCTCGACGCCGAATTTCTTGGTGTCCTTGGCGAAGTCCTGCTCCTTGGCCGCGCGGACCTTGACGATCAAGGCGTGGTGCCAAACCGGCGGCTTGTTCGTGGCGACCGTCGCCGGCATCTCGGCGAAGGCGACGGTGCCCTTCTCGGTGAGGTAGAGCACCCGGCCGCTGGCGTTGTCGTTGAACGCCTCGACGCCGTACTTCGTCGTCGCCTGGGTGAAGCGGTCCTCGTCGCCCTTGCGCGAACTCAGGTCGTGGGCGAACAGCCACGGGGCCTTCTTCGCCGGGCTAATCGCCGCGTTAGCTGTCACCGCGAGCGCGCCTTCCTGCGTGACGGCGACGACCGAGCCGGCGGCGGCGTCCTGGAAGAACTCGACGCCGATCTTGGGCGTGTCCTTGTCGAAGTCGGTGGTGCCGGCCTTGCGCGCCCGCAGGTCGTGGCCGTAAGCCCACGTCGGCGTCGGGGCGGGGGGCGCGGCCGGCGGCTGGGCGAGCGCCGCGGTGGCGATCGTGCTGGTCAAGACCAGGGCGAGGAGTCGTCGCAGACGCATGGGGAGTTCTCGAAGGGCGGGCGGGGGGTCGGGGCACAGCCCCCAATTTAGCACACCGGCCGCCGCGCATTGCCCCCGATTCCCGGCCGAAGGGTTCGACTCGGCCGCCCCGGCGGGCTAGACTGGCACCGCCGTGGCGTCTCGCTGGCCCGGCCCGGAGCCGCGACCCGACGTGAACGACAACGACCGACGCCTGATCGCGGAGTGCCTCGCCGGGCGGGCCGACGCCTTCGGCGAGTTGGTCGTGCGCTACCAGGACCGGCTGTTCAACTCGGTGGCGCGCATCCTCGACAACCCCGACGACGCCGCCGACGCCGTCCAGGACGCGTTCATCAACGCCTACGTCTCGCTGGCCAGCTTTAAGGGCGACGCCGAGTTCTTCACCTGGCTGTACCGCATCGCCTTCAACACCGCGGTGAGCCTGAAGCGCCGCCGCAAGCAACTCGTGAGTCTGGAGAGCGGCCGCGACGGCGAAGCCTCCATCGACCCGATCGACCCGTCGGACGAGACCCAGCCGGGCCTGGCCCTGCAACGCCGCGAGGAGGAGGGGCTACTCCAGGCGGGACTGAACCGGCTGTCGGCCGACCACCGGACCGTGCTGGTCCTGAAGGACATCGACGGGCTGAAGTACGAGGAGATCGCCGAGATCGTCGGCGTGCCGATCGGCACGGTCCGCAGCCGGATTCACCGGGCGCGGCTCGAGTTGAAGGAGTTCCTGGATCCCGATTTCGGGAACCAGTTCCCGCCCGGAGCGTCGAACCGCTAGACAGAATGTCCGAAGCGACTGACCCGCTCTCCCGGAAACGGGGCGAGGCCCGACCGATATGTTGACCGACCCGCAACGCCACCTGATCGCCGCCGCCGTGGACGGCCGCCTCACGCCCGGCGAGCAACTCGCCTTCCGCGGCCTCGTCGCCGAGTCGCGCGACGCCCTGGCGCTGTTCCAGACCCTCCAGTCGCAAGCCGCCCGCCTGAGCGCGTTGCGGAAGGTCGCGTTGCCGCGCGACCGGTCCGCGAAGATTCTCCAAGCCATTGCGCACGCCGTCCCGCCGACGACCCGACCGGTCACGCCGCGTGTGGCGGTGCCGGCGAAGCGCTCCTGGCTGCCCTACGCCGTCGCCGCCTCGACGTTGCTGGCCGTCTCGTCCGGGTCGTTCTGGTTCGCCCAGCCCCGCGAGCCTGTCTGTGTCGCACTCCCCGGCGACCCCGTCGCCGTTCCCCCCATCCCGCTCTTGGTGCAGTCGCCCGCCGCGATGCCCGCCCTCGAGTTGCCCGCCCCCCGCGAAGTCGCCGCTCCGCAACTGGCGGCCGTCGAGCCGCAGGCGGTCGCCGAAGTCGCCCCCGAGCCGCGCGT
>JANXTD010000822.1 GCA_025352585.1 Fimbriiglobus sp. | reverse complement strand
CGACGGGAGCAAATCCCTGGCGACGATGCTGATGGGTGTTGACGGTTTTGTCCGTCCCCACCGGCGTTGTCGCCACGGATTTGCTCCCGTCGCTCGCGCGTCCGGCTAACAAGACCGCTCGCACTCAAAGGAACAGCGAGTAGGCCAGGTAGCCCAGGAAGCCGACGCACAGCGGCACGCCGTACGGCAGCCGCCACCAGTCCTTGCGACGCGAGTTGGCCCGCGCGGCGGCCTTCTCCGGCCCCTGCGTGACGAGCACCTGCAAGTCGGTGACGATCGCGCGGAAGTTGCCGGCGTTGGTGCCGAACTGCCGCCGCATCGCCATGATGACCAGCCCGAAGACCCCGCCGATGATCACGCCGGCGGCGAAGCTGCACAGCAGCGTCTCGAAGCCGAGGCCCAGGCCGAAGTACGCGCCGATCCACGAGCCGAAGCCCATCGTCATCTTCACGTCGCCCTGCCCCATGCCGCCGACGAACAGCGCCGGGAACAGGCACAAGAAGCCGACGGCGGTCAGCGCGAAGGCCGCGCCGAAGCCGCCGACGTTCGCGGCGTCGAAGCCGGGGATACTCATCAGGCCGAAGTCGTGCAGCGCCCCGACGTACCAGCCGCTCACGACCAGCGAGAGCGTACACCAGTTGGGCACCTTGAAGGCGACGCCGTCGATAACCGCGGCGACGACCATGCCGACGCAGATGACCGCGAGCGGCCCCAGGTTGTGCGGCACCTCGTCGATCGTCAGGTACCAGCCGAACTGCGCGACGGCGGCCGACGCGGCCCAGGCGGCCAGCGCCCACAGCGCGGCGATCAGCGGGATGCGGGCGAGCGCGACGACGAATTCGCGGTCGATGCCCAGGTCCTCCGCCGAGCCGGGCCGCGGCAGCGTCGGGGTGCTCAGGCCAGGGGTGGTCAGGCCGGGCGTCGCGAGGCCGGGCGGGGTCAACTCGTTGGTCATGGTGGCAAGTCACCTCAGATATGGGGCCGCGGGGCGGCGAAATCCGCGCAACCGTAGAACGCGATTGCGCCCCAGGCCAACGCCACGCCGCCCGGAATACGCCGAAAGCCGCGCCGGGGTTGCCCCCGGCGCGGCTTTCGAGAGTTTCGCTCAGCACGCCCCCCACGTCGAGTCGGGGGCGTCGGATCAGGTGGTCGCGCCGAGCGACGAGCCGACGCGGCTGAACTGCTGGTTGGCGGTCGAGCCGATCGTCGTCACGGCGGCGATGCAGACCACGATGATCAGGGCCAGCATCACGGCGTACTCGACCGCGGTCGGGCCGTCTTCTTTTTTGACGAACGCGACGACCGACTTGATGAGCTTGTTCACGAGAGACTCCGGACTGAGGGTGGAAAAAAGGACGAATCGGAACCGCTGTGTTGGGGGTGGCGACCGGACCCGCGATCGGGCCAGGGATACCACCGAGGGACTGCTGCGAGTCGCCGAATCACGAGCCGCTGCCGAGGGCAGTGGTCAGGACCGGGTCGCTGTACTTGCTGCTCACGGTCGTGCCCAAATACTTCACGGAGACAACGCACACCGTGATGATCAGGGCCAACATGATCGCGTACTCGACTGACGTCGGGCCGTCGTCGCCTTTGACGAACACCACGACGCGTCGAGCAATTATGGTGAACATTCGTCACCTCTTTGCCGGGACGGTACCTGTGGTCGGGGCGGGGAGTTTCGCGGCCGGTGTCACCCGTCGCGTCGCGTCCGGCCCCATCACGACGGAACCCTAGGTCACGCGATCGGGCTGTCAAACCGCGAGAACCGGAAAACTCCGCCGGGCTTGCCGCGCCACGCCGGGGCCGTCCGGTTTCACGACAATCGGGCACGGCCCCGGCTCTCGGCAGGCCCGAAACCGGCCCGAGTTCGCGGCCGGTGCCGACTGGCAGCCGAAAAGTGATCGGCAGTGCCGAATTCGCGGCGTCGGGAGATCTTGAGCGCCGCCCGCGTCGAAGTGGTTAAGATGGTTGCGCCGCTTTCGTCCTTGATTGAGGCGCGATTTCGAGTCTAATGTCTCACGCGACCCTCGCCCCCGAGTTCGTCACCATGACGCGGCCCCCCACGCGCCCCGCCCCCCCGAGCCGCCAGGCCGCCCCAGTCGCCCTCGCGCTGACGGCCCTGGAGGCCCGCTGGAACCCGGTGCGCTTCGACTTCCGCTTCGACGACGACACAACTGCCGGCCCCGGCTTCTTCGACACCCCCGCCAAGGTGCAGGCCCTCCAGGACGCGGGCAAGGTCGTCGCCGGGGCGCTCGGCGACCGG
>JANXTD010000784.1 GCA_025352585.1 Fimbriiglobus sp. | reverse complement strand
CCGCAACAGCGCGGTGATGACGCCGTCCTCGGTGAACGCCACCTACACGCCGACCCCGCCGATTAGCCGCGACTCCGGCACTAACAGCGGCATGGTCATGCCAGACCTGAGCCAGCCGTCGAAAGCCGACCCGCCGCCGGTCGCGCCGCCGGAGCCGCTGAAGATGGGCCTGCCGACGCTACCCGCCGGGAAGTGACCTCGCCTCGTGCAGCCGCCGGACGATGCGCGCGGCGACGTAGCCCGCCTTGAAGCCGGCGTCGATGTTCACGACACAGACGCCCGCCGAGCAACTGTTGAGCATCGTGAGTAACGCCGCGACGCCGCCGAAGGCCGCGCCGTAGCCCACACTCGTCGGCACCGCGATCACCGGGGCGTCGATCAGCCCGCCGACGACGCTCGGCAACGCCCCGTCCATGCCGGCGACGGCGATGACCACGTCGGCCGCGGCGAGCTGGTCGCGCCGGGCGAGCAGCCGGTGGACCCCCGCGACCCCCACATCGACGATCATTTCGACCCGCGCCCCCATGACCCGCGCGGTCACGAGCGCCTCTTGCGCGACCGGCAAGTCCCCCGTCCCCGCCGTGACGACGACAACCCGCCCCAGATTCTTGTCCGTCCAGCTCGCCGACGGCAGCCAGTAAGTGCGTGCTAGCGCGTCATGTTCGCCGCCGGGTAACGCGAGCTTGAAGTGCTCGGCTTGGGCCGGGCTGACGCGCGTGGCGAAGGCGTCTTGCCCGGCGTCCATCAGGCGTCGCAGCGCCCCCGCGGCCCACTCCGGCGTCTTGCCCTCGGCCAGCACGACTTCGGGGAAGCCGCAACGGGCGGCGCGATCGAGGTCGATCGTCGCGTACGGCAGTTCGCGCGACGCCCGCGCCTGAATCGCCGCGGCGGTCTGCTCGACGGTCGCGCCGCCGGCCTGCAAAGTGGTCAGGAGTTGTCGCAGTTCGTCGGCCGTCATCGCGCGGTCCTGGGTGGGGTCGGGTCGAAGGCTGTTGTAGGACTTGAGGCGAAGTCGGGGGCGGGCGAAGTTCGCTCAACTCCACGCCCGTCGTGGCCGATACCACCGATACGATTTGCACCGGCCGACACGGGGAGGGCGCGACGATGAACCTGACAGCCTGGGCCGTTCTCGGCCTCACCGCGGGGCTGGGCCAGGTCCCCGCCCCAGTCCCCCCGATTGTCGCCAAGGAAGTCCCGCCGGCCGGGATCACCCTCGGCGCGGTCAAGGACGTCTTCCCGACGCGGTCGCGCACGCACATGCTCGACATCGTTTACCCCGAAGGCAAGCGGGCGTCGGTGTCGCACGTCGAACTGATCGTGTCGCGCGACGAGGGCCAGACCTGGGCCACGGCCGACTCGGTGCGGCCCGACAAGGACCACCTCAACCTCGTCGCCAAGGACGACGGCCTCTACTTCGTCAACCTCGTCTTCTACTTCAAAGACGGCACCCGCGACCCGAAAGACCCTGGGCGGGAGGCGGCCGAGTACAAGATGCTCATCGACGGCACGCCGCCGGTCGTGAAGATCGTCAACGCGACCCGCCAGGGCGACGACGTGCTGCTCGACTGGACGGCCGACGATAAGTACCTCAACGAGGCGGCGACGCAGGTGCTCTATAAGGCGTCGGCAAACCTGCTCAACGAGTGGACGCCGGTCCCGCCCGCCTCGATCAACCGCCGGTCGGCGAAGTTCAAGCCGGCGTTCGCGGGGCCGATCGTGGTGCGCGTCATCGCCTCGGACTACGCGGAGAACCGGGCTGACGTGGCCCGCGAGTTGCCGGCCGCCGTGGTGACCGCCTCGTACATGCCCGCCGGGGAATCGCCGCCGGTCCCGCCCTTCCCGACCCCGCCGCCGGTCCTGCCCGGAAGCGGTCCGACGGTCGTGATGCCGGCCGGCCCCGTCGCCGCGTTCGCGCCTGCGCCGGTAGCCCCCCAGCCCGCGCCGCTGCCGACGCAAGTCGCGCCGGCCGCGACGCCGATGACGGTCACGGCCTCCGCGGAGCCGGCCGCGCCGTTGAACGTGGCCCCACTGGCGACGACGGGCAACAGCGGCTTCCCGCCGGCCGCCGTGGCACCCGCGGCCGCCCCGGCGAACCCGCCGCAGTACCTGCGCGGCACCGACTTCGACCTGCTCTACGAGGTCGAGAACAACGGGCCGTCGGGGCTGAGCCGCGTCGACTTGTACGTTACGCGGGACCAGGGCCAGACCTGGGCGAAGTGGAGTTCGCACCCCGGCAAGGAGCGGCCACTCAAAGTCAAGCTCGGCCGCGGCTACGACACCAACAAGGACGGCGAGTACGGCCTGAAGCTCGTGCCGGTCAGCGGCGTCGGCCTCGCCGACGAGCCGCCGACCGCCGGCACGCCGCCCGACCACCGCGTCGTCGTCGATACCGTCGCGCCGCAGGTGCTGATCTACCCGCACGGCGTCGCCCCCGGCCAGGCCAACGCGGTCGCGCTGAACTGGGTCGCGCGGGACGCCAACTTCGGCCCGGCCCCGATCACCGTCGAGTGGGGCGAGACCCCCGCCGGGCCGTGGCGCTCGGTCGCGCCGCCGGAC
>JANXTD010000754.1 GCA_025352585.1 Fimbriiglobus sp. | reverse complement strand
GGGCCGCGCTCAGGACGCGCCCCATCGCGGCCATCCCGGCGGCCCCGTACCGCTCGAAGAAGGCCGCCTGCGGCTTCACCACGCCGGCGTGGGGTTCGACGAGGTCGAGGACTTTGAGCGCGAAGGTCTCGAACGCCTCGGGGACGCTCGCGGACGCCGCCACGATCGCGGCGGGCAGCGACTCGGCGCGGGGGTCGAGGCCGACGCACAGGGGGCCGCGGCGGCGCACGGCGTCGGCGAGGCGGTCAGGGAAGGTCGGCATCGGCGGGCGGCTCCTCGGGTTGGTCCGGGGTCGTCAACTGGGCCGGGACGGTCACCGTGAACGTCGTGCCGCGGCCCAGGTCGCTGTGCAAGGTCACGTCGCCGCCGAGTAACTTGCACAACTCGCGGACGATCGACAGCCCCAGCCCGGTGCCGCCCTGCTCGCGCGTCAGGGGGTTCGACGCCTGGCGGAACTTGTCGAAGATCGACACCTGCTCCGCCGGCGCGATGCCGACCCCCGTGTCGGCCACGCTCAGCGTTAACGTACCACCTTCGACGCCGCCACTGACGGTGACGCGGCCGCCCTCCGGCGTGAACTTAATGGCGTTCGACACGAGGTTCGCCAGCACCTGCCGCAGCTTGCCGCCGTCCTGCCGCACCTCGCCCGGCGCGTGCGGCGTGACGGTGACGCGCAGCTCGATCCCCTTCTTCTCCGCCGCCGGCCGGTCCATCGCCGCCGCCTGCTCGACGAGGTCCGGCAGGGACAGCGGATCGACGCGCAGCCGCAGCTTGCCGGCCTCGAGCTTGGCGAGGTCGAGGATGTCGTTGATCAGCACGAGCAACTGCTGGCCGCTGGTCATGATGTTGCCGGCGTAGCGCGACTGCTTGGCCGTCAGGGTGGCGTCGGCGACCAGCACCTCGCTGAAGCCGATGATGCTGTTCAGGGGGGTGCGGAGTTCGTGCGACATCGTCGAGAGGAAGTCGCCCTTGAGGCGGTTCGACTCGTTGAGCGCCATGTTCAGGCTGCCGAACTGGTCGATCTGCTTCGCCAGCGTGGCGATGAGGTCGCGGTTGCGCATCTGGGCCTCGGTGAGGTTGCGCAACATGCGGTTGAACGCCTCCGAAAAGTCCTCGAACTCGTCGCCGGTCTGGATCTCGGAGCGCAGGTTGAGTTGCCCCGCGGCGATGGCGTCGGCGACACTCTTGAGGTGCCGCACCGGCCGCACCACGAGGTAGCGGACGATGGCGTAGCTGCTGACCAGAATCGCCAGCGTGGTCCCGACGGCGAAGGTGAACAGGATGGCGCGGTTGACGTGCAGGCCGTCCTCGATGAGGTCGGTCGAGAGTTGCACGCGCACGACGGCCATCAACTCGCCGGCTTGCAAGTCCGGCTCGGCGAGGTTCGTCACGGCGGGGTCGGTCACCGGCACGTCGAGGTAGTCGGCGAGGCGTTGCGGGGAGCGGTGGCAGCCGACGCACGACGCCCCGGCCCGGATCGCCCCGTAGTACAGGTAGGCCCGCTCGCCCACGACGGTGCGCGTCGCCTCCGGCAGTTCGGGGTTGGCCTTCAACTCGGCCAGGATCGCCAGGTCCTCGACGGGCGTGAGGTTCTCGGGCTTCACGGCGTTGGGCCGGATCAGCCGGAACGAGTAGCGCTTGAGGTTCTCCGGCCACTTCTCCTCGGTGAGTTGCTGGAACCCCGCGACCGCCTCCTTGAGTTCGCCGCGGACGTGGACCCGCGTCACGATCGGCGACACGAGCGCCCGGCCGGTCTGCGCGAGTTGGTCGTAGGCGAGGCCCTCGGTTTGCCGCGCGTAGAGCCAGAAGCTCAGCACCATGAGCGACAGCACGCTGACGCCCAGCAGCGCGCGGAACTTCGTCTCGACGCTGAGGCCGTCCGAGGCGTGGCGGGTAGGGGGCGACGCCATGCGAACGCGGTTCTCCGGGGGGTGCTGGCATGATAGCGGTGGCGACTCTTGTTAGCCGGACGCGCCAGCGACGGGAGCAAAGGTCGTGGACATCGCCGACGGGTCATGACGGCTACGTCTTCCCGCACCAGCGCTGCCCACCGGGATTTGCTCCCGTCGCTGGCGCGTCCGGCTAACGAGACTTCGCCACGCGCTGGCACTGCGGGCAAAAGTGCGACGACCGGCCGGCCACGCGCACGCGCTCGATCGGGACGCCGCACGTCGGGCACGGCTCGCCGGTGCGGCCGTAGGCGCGGAACTCGTCCTGGAAGCCGCCCTTCAGCCCCGAGCCGCCGACGTAGTCGCGGATCGACGACCCGCGCTTCTCGATCGCGTGCGTAATCACCGCCGTGATCGCCTCGCGCAGCCGATTCACCTGCGGCCGCGTCAACTGTGTGCCGCGCGTCTCGGGGTGCAGCTTCGCGCGGTGCAGCGCCTCGTCGGCGTAGATGTTGCCGACCCCCGCCACGAGCGACTGGTCGAGCAACAGCGCCTTGAGCGTGCGGGCCGTGCCGGTGACCGCGGCGTGGAAGCCGTCGGGCGGGATGTCGAACGGCTCGGGGCCGAGTTTGGCGTCGAGGCTGGCCATCGCCGTCGCCTCGTCGGCCACGAGGACGACGCTGCCGAAGCGGCGGATGTCGCGGTAGCGCAACTCGACGAGGCCGCTGAGGGTGAACACGACGTGCAGGTGGTCGGGCCGTAGCGCCAGCGTCGGCACGGCGGTGAACTGGCCGGTCATGCCGAGGTGGACGATGAGCCGCGCCCCGCCGGACAGGTCGAGCAGAATCCACTTGCCGCGCCGGCGGATCGATTCGATCGTCACCCCGGCCAGTCGCCCCACCCAGGCGGCGTCCCACGGCTTGCGCAACGCCCGGTCGCCGACCTCGACGCCCAGGACGGTGCGGCCGACGACGAGGGGCCGCAGGTCGCGCACGACCGTCTCGACCTCCGGCAGTTCCGGCATTGCCCGCCCCCCCGTTTCGCGCCGACGGGGGTATCTTACGCGGCGGCGAATCGAGCGGCGGCGCGGCCAACTTCGCCGAAAGCCCCGCCTCGGTACGTTAGCGTGCCGTAGACCGACGCCCTCGTGAGTAAGATACTATAACCTCCGCTCAACAAGGTGCCACCGGCACCCCGTGACTCACGGCCGTCTCGCCGGTCCGTTGCCCCGAGTCCGCGAATGCCCCCATCGGAAAACCGGCTCCTCAGCGCCTTGCCGCCGCAAGACTACGCCCGCCTGACCGCCCGCATGACCGACGTCACCTTCGAGCACCGCGGCAACGCCTACCGCCCTGGGGCCGCGCTCGACGCCGTCTACTTCCCGCGCTGCGGGGTCATGTCGTCGGTCATGATCCTGCTCGACGGCTCGACGGCCGAAGTCGCGGCCACCGGCGGGGAGGGGATGCTCGGCTACTCGACCTTCCTCGGCGCGACCCGCAGTGTCGAAGACGTCTTCTGCCAGATCCCGCCCTGCGTCTGCCGGCGACTGCCGGCCGCGGAGTTCGTGGCCGAGGTCGCCCGCGGCGGCGTCCTCACGGCGATCGTGCACAACTACACCCGGTCGGTCCTGGCCACGTCGGCCCACCTGATCGCCTGCAACGCCCTGCACGCGGTCAACGAGCGCTGCGCCCGCTGGCTGCTGATGTGCCGCGACCGCGTCGGGGCCGACGAGTTCCCGCTCACCCAAGAGTTCCTCGCCACGATGCTCGGGGTCCGCCGCGCGACGGTCACCGTCGCGGCCGGCACGCTCCAGACCGCCGGGCTGATCGCCTACCGCCACGGCCACGTCAAGATCCTCGACCGCCCCGGCCTCGAAGCGGCCTCGTGCGAATGCTACGCCGCCATGCGCGGGGCCTTCGACATCTCCGGCTGACCTCACCCCGCGCGGCGTCGTCATCGATTCCCGGCACCGAGGGCGGGTGTCGGGTGTGGGCAAACCAGCCCTCTCGGCATCGCGGCATCGCGATCACATTTTTCTGCCATACCCGACACCCGATACCCGACACCCGGTCCTCACGGACAGCCGCAGCCCGGTTCGCCGTCGCACAGCCCGCCGAGGAGCTTCCGCACGGTCACGTCGGCCCGCTTCCAGGCGAACGCGTCCTTGAGTTGCTCCCGCTCCGCCGCCAGCAAGTCGAGCCGGGCCTTGCGCAAGTCGGTCTCCACCGGCAGGCCGTTGTTCCGCTTCACCGTGAAGTCGGCGACGCGGGCCGTCTCGACGACGACGCGCCGGCGACTCACCGCCAGGCGGTCGCGCTGCGTGTGGTAGTCGTCCACCGCCTCGACCACGTCCTTCGCCACCTCGCGCTCGCGGTCCTCTTGCAGCAACTTGACCTGCCGGCGGACCTTCTCCACGTCGGTCTTCTGGAGGAACGGCAGCAGCACCCGCAACCCCGGCGCGAAGGTGTTGGCCGCGGCGGTGATCGCCCCGAGCGGCGGCAACAGTCCGGCGACGGCCTGGCGCACGGCGTCCACCGTCTGCTTGTCGAGGCCCACCTGCAACGCCCGGACGGCCCGCAGGTCCCCCCGCCCGGCCAGCGCGTGGGCGACGGCGGCGTGGGGGTCGAGTTGGTCAGTCGCGACCTGGAAGCCGTCGGCCGGGAGTAAGTTTTCCGCGGTCGCTTCGAGGCCCAGCAGCGGCTTCAACTCGGCGTTGAGGCGGCGGACCCCGGCGCGTAAGCTCACCTGCTCGGCGCGGAGGTCGAGTTGCGACTTGCGCAGGGCGAACGCCTCGGGGGCCTCGCTGAAGCCGTTGGCCGCCAGCGTGTCGGCGGCGCGCACCAGCGCATCGACTTCGTCGAGACTCCGCGCGAGCAAGTCGGCGAGCAGTTCGGCTTCCTGGAGGCGGTAGTAGAGTTCCAGCGCCCCGCCGGCGGCGCGGTTGCGGGCCTCGCGGGCCAGCTCGCCGGCGACCGTCCGCCGCAGGTCGTCCACGGCCGCCTTGGCGGGGGCGTGCGAACCGGGCCGCGGGTTGCCGTCCACGGCGGCCAGGATGCCGCGGGCGAGCGCCGCGTGGGTGCAGGCCGAGCGCAGGCACTCCTCGGCGCTGAGCGACACGTACTTCGCCGTCACGGGGGGGTTGGCCGCGACCGGAAGGATCGCGGGCAAGGCACTCAAGTCGGGGGCCGGCACGACGCGGGCGGCCTCGACGAGCGCGGGGCCGGGGAGGGTCGTCGGCGTGGGGTCGGGCCGCGGCGCGCGGCACCCGGCCGCCGCGACGGCCAGTGCCAGCCCGATTCCCCACACGTACCGGCGCATCCGATCGACCTCCGAGAACCGTCGCTACCCCTGTTATCGGAAGAACGGCCCGCCGGCGTGACCCGATCTCGGCCGGCATCCGTGCGCGGGTTCCCCCTTCCCGGCGCGTCGGTTGGCGTTACAATGGCCGTTTTCCGCACGTCAACGCCCCGGAGCCTGATCATGGCCGAACGGATGTCCACTTCGACCCGCGGGGACCGCAACCGCGTCAACGGCCGCCGCTCACGCCAGGAGAACGGCCTGCTGAAGCGCAAGGAGCGGTCGAACCGCGACAAACGCATGGCGGAACTCGTGACCAAGGGCACGTTCCCCTACACGCCGAGCATCCTGAGCTACCTGAGCGCGAAGCTCGACACGCCGAGTTACCGCATCACCGAGGCCGACGCCAAGAAGGCCGTCGCCCCCGCCCCGGCCAAAGCCGCCAAGGCGTAAGCCAGCGGATGCGCTGAACGAGCTACGACTCTCGCCGCCGAGACGCAAGAGTCGCGGAGAAAACCAAACTCATGTTTTGGTTTTCTCCGCGAC
>JANXTD010000753.1 GCA_025352585.1 Fimbriiglobus sp. | reverse complement strand
TCAACGACTAGCGCGGAAGACTCCGGGCGCTGACGCTTCCGCTTCGCCTCGGTCATTCTACCGCCGCCAGCCACGCCAGGATGTCGACGACGAACGCCAACCCGCGGTCCTCGAACTCCAGCGTGTGCGTTAACCCGGCGTACTCGACCACGCGGTTCGCCGGGTGGGTAAACTTCGCCACGAAGGCCCGCGTCGCGGCGTTGTCAATCACGCGGTCGTCCCCCGCCAGCAGCGTCAGCGTCGGAGTGGCGTTGACCGTGCGGCGCAGCCGGAAGTCGAGTGCGGCGCTGCCGACGAAGAAGCGGGCCGTCGCACGGTGGGTGTCGTGCGGGTTGGTGCGCAAGTAGTCCTGCCACGCCGGGTCGCGCGTAAACAGCTCCGGGGCGTTCAGCGGCACGTCGAAGAGGCGCGTCGGGCGGAACAATCGCGCGACTGTGAAGCGCAAGCGTTCGCGCAGGCCCGTGCGGACGCGCGGCACGAAGCCGGGGGCGACGAGGACCAGCGACGCCACCGGCGTCACGGCCGACGCCGCGAGGGCCAGCTTGCCGCCCCACGAGATGCCCATCAGGTGCGTCGGCAACGGCGGACGGGACGCCAGGAACTCGACGATGTCGCGGCGCAGGCGGCGGAAGCCGGGGGCGTCGCCGCGTTGCGCCGTGTTGCGGCCGGCCCCGCGGCGCTCCAGGAAGCAGACCTCGTACCCTGCGGCGGCCAACTTCGCGCAACTGCCGGCGTACCAGCCGGCGTGCGAGCGGATGCCGTGGACCACGACGATTCGCCCACGCGGCTCGCCCGGCGGCGCGAACTCGTCCCAGGCGAAGTCGTAGCCGTCGGAGGTGACGAAGTTACGCGCCAAGCAAGCTCTCGCGGCGGGTGGCGTGGGCGGCGACGCGGTCGGGGTCGATCGTCACGCCCAACCCGGAGCCGGTCAGCATCGGGGCCAGCCCGCCGCGGCCGAAGGTGATGTCCTCGCACGTCAGCGCGTCGAGTACTAAGCGGCGGTCGTAGCTGCCTTCGAGGTAGCGGATGCCCTTCACACTCGTGGCGAAGTGCCGGCCGGCGGCGGAGAGAATCCCCGTCTCGCCGACCTGGCAGCCGAGCTGGTAGCCGACCCCGTGGGTCGCCGCGTAAGCCGCCAGACGCAGGGTCTTGACGAAGCCGCCGCACTTCGACAGCCGCAGGTTGAAGCGGTCGCACCAGCCGCCGGCGACCGCCCGCTGTGCGTCCACCATCGAGCAGAGCGACTCGTCGAGCATGATCGGCGTCGTCACCCGCTTGCGGACTTCGCCGAGGCACGCGACTTCCTCGTGGGCCACCGGCTGCTCGACCGAACTCACGTCGGCGGGGCCGAGGGCCAGGATGCGCTCGACGCACTCCGCCGCCGGCCACGCCTCGTTGGCGTCCACGCGCAGGTCGATCCCCGGGCCGGCGACGCGGCGAATCACCCGCAGCCGGCGGGCGTCGTCCTGGCCGCGGATGCCGACCTTGACCTTGAGTTGCTTCAGCCCGTAGAGCCGCTGGCCGAGGGTCGCCACGCGGGCCTTCCAGCCCTTCGCCGACAGGATGATGCCGTCGTAGCGCACCACCTCGCGCGGCAGGTACAGTTCCGGGGCGACGAGCTTGGTCGCGTTCATCAGCGGCTCGCCGAAGCTGCGGCCGAAGGCGTCGAGCAGTGCCAACTCGACCGCGCACCGCGCGGCGTTCGCCAGGCAGCCCCGGTCGTCGCCCGGCACCTCCGGCAGCGCGAAGTCTTCGGCCAGCATCACCGCGTCGGCGAAGCTGCTGCACGGCGTCAGCGCCCACGGCGTGCGCTTCAAGAGCGCGAGCGCCGAGTCGATCGTCTCGCCGGTGACGTAGTCGCGCGGCACGCCCTCGCCCCAGCCGACGCTGCCGTCGGACAGCTTGCAACGCACCACGAGGTTGTCGCTCTCCGTGCGGACGTGCGAGGCGTGCTTGATCGGCCGGCGCAACGGCACGCGCACCTGATAAGCGTCCAACTCGGTGACGGTCACGGGCATGGGGGTCACCGCGGGGGGCGAACGGTTACGGCGCGGCCGTGGCGGCGGCGAGGCCCTGCCAGGCGTCGCGCAAAAACCACAGCCCCAGGGCCGTGAGCGCGAACGCGCTGGCGACGGGAAGATACCGAAACCACCGCCGTTCGGCGAAGCGCCGGCCCCCCGCGCGGCTGGCGTAGACGACCCCAACCCCCAACGCGACGAGCACCGCCGCCAGCCCGACGCTGAACGACAGCAGCATCGGCAGGCTCGCCCCGAGCCGGCCGCGGTTGGCCGCGAGCAAAAAGATTAGCACGGCGTCGTAGCACGGCACGATACCGCCGCCGATGCCGAGTAGGATCACCCGCGCCCAGCCCTGCCGCCGGGCCGACGCCGGCGACTCGGTGAGCAAATGCACGTGGTCGGCCCGCCCGGTGAGCCGCTGCACGAACAGCCAGAAGCCGACGCCAGCGATCAGCAGCCCGCCGACGACGCCGAGCCAGGCCTGCGCCAGTGCCGGCGGCGCGTCCCCGTAGGCGGCGCGGAACAGCATCGCCACGAGGATGACGCTGCCGGTGTGCGTCAGCGTCGTCGTGATCCCCAACACGACGGCGTGCAGCGCAGTACCGCGCTCGCCGACGAGGTAGGCCGCGACCATCGTCTTGCCGTGCCCCGGCGTGAAGGCGTGCGCCGCCCCGAACGCGACGCACAGCAGCAAGAGCAGCCCGAAGCCGAGGTCGTGGTCGAACAGCGCCGCGACGCCCCGCTCGCGCAAGTCCTCCGTCAGCGTGGGCGGCGTGACGGCGACATCCGTCGGCGCGACGGTGGCGTCCGTCGGCGCGACGGAAACGGCAGTTGGCGTGACGGTGGCCGACACCCGCCGCGCCCGCCGGTCGTCGCCCGGCTTGTACTCGACGGACGCCTTGCCGCGCAAGTCGCTCGGCTCGACCACGTCGCTCAGGTCGATTCCGGGGCTGCCGGCGTCGAGCGTGAGACTGATTTGCCCCGCCTGGTCCTCGAAGTTCTGGTCCTCGAAGGCGAACGCCCCGCCGCCGGGCGGCAACTCCGCGAAGAACTGCAAGCGCAGGCGTAAGTGGTCGCGGTCCGGCTCGACCTCGACCTTCTGCACGCGGAAGTTCAGCCCGACGCCGCCGAGGGTCGCCCGCAAACTGTCGGCAACGAGTGGGGCCTTGCGCGCGGCGTAGACTTTGGCGTAGGCGAGCGGCCCCGTCAGCCCGGCCACGTCTTCGGGCTTGAGCACGCGGTTGCCGTCGATCGCCATCGTCCAGTCGTTGAGTTCGAGCGCGTACTTGACGCTGACCCCCGCCCCGCCGACGCGCACGTGGACCACGCGGTCGAATCGCAAGTTGGGCAGCGGGTGGGCCACTGCCGGCGACGCGGCGAGCAGGATGGCGAGTAGCGACAGCGTTCTCATGGCCAGTCCCCGAGGAGGTTGCGGGGCATTTTACGCCGCCGGAGAATTGACTTGTGCCGGCCCGACGCCTGGGCGATGGTAAAACTCTAGTCTCGCCCGGTCCGTTTCTCCACGCCGCTCCGTCGTCCGTCCGTTCCTCATCCCTCGGGAGTCCTCCGTCATGGTCCGCACGCCGCCCCGAACCCCCGCCCCTCGGCCGGGGTTCACGCTCATCGAGTTGCTGGTGGTCATCGCCATCATCGCCATCCTCATCGGCCTGCTGCTGCCGGCGGTCCAGAAGGTCCGGGAGGCCGCCGCCCGCATCAAGTGCACGAACAACTTGAAGCAGATCGGCATCGCCTGCCACGCCTACCACGACGTGAACCTGGTGCTGCCCCCGTCGGTGCTGATGCACAAGGCGGTGACCGACCCCGCCGACTTCAACCAGAACTTCGGCCCCAACTGGGCGGTGCTGATCCTGCCGCAACTTGAGCAGGGCAGCCTGTTCAACGGCGTGAGTGCCAGTGTCACCAACTACCCGATCACCGGCGACGCCGGCTGGCGGTCGCTCAAAGGCGTCAGCCTGAAGGCGTACCGCTGCCCCTCGGACACCGGCGGCGACACCCTGTGCGTGCGGGCCGGCGGCGGCTGGGCGCGCGGCAACTACGGCGGCAACGCCGGGCCGGGCATGTTCTGGACGACCGGCGGCAGCGACGCGGCGATCGTCTCCTCGGGCGGGGTCATGGGCGACAACTCGCCCAACTTCGCCGGCGCGGGCGGCTACTCCGGCCTCAACTTCCCCGGCGGCGGCGTCATGCCGGTCAACCGCGGCATCCCCCTCCTCGCGATCACCGACGGGACTTCGAGCACGATTCTGGTGGACGAGCTGCGCGTCGGGCCCAGCGAGAACGACATCCGGGGGACGTGGGCGATGGGCCAGACCGGCGCGAGCGTCTCGGCGGCGAACGGCCGCGACGACACCCGCTTGCCGAACTACTCCATTAGCGGGGGCGACGACATTCAGGGGTCGGACGACCGCAACGACCTCGGCATGGGGTCGTGCGGCGCGTGCGGCAGTTGGCAAGTCTCGGCGAAGAGCCGGCACCCCGGCGGCGTCCTGGTGGGCTTCGCCGACGGCGGCGTCCGCTTCGTCCGCAACAGCGTGAGCGTCCGGTCGTGGTTCCTGCTGCACAGCCGCAACGACGGCACCGTCCCCGCCGACGACTTCTAACGCGACTCGTCATCTTGATGGTGGACGCCGCAGCACGCCTGCGTCGCGGCGATCCACTCGTCGAGCGTGATCAGCGGCTCCGGCGGCGCGGCCGGGGGCAAAACTTGGGGCGCGTCGTCGGGCATGGGGCGACCTCGGGCGGGCGGGACACTTCTTGCGGCAAATCTTGGTAAACTGGACAGGAACGGCCAGGGGCGAATCGGGCCGTCTCACGAACCCCAGGAGGCGTCATGAAGTTTCTGATCACTTTGAACCGGGACGAGGACGGGGTGTGGGTCGCGGAGTGCCCGGCGATCCCCGGCTGCGTCAGCCAAGGCACTACGCGGGACGAGGCGGTGGCGAACGTCCAGGGGGCCATCGGCGCGTGCCTGGCAGTTCGCTCCGAGCGTGGGATGCCGCTGACGCTCGAAACCCGCCAAGTGGAGGTCGTCGCCTGATGGCGAAACTCCCGGCGATCCGCGGTACCGACGTAGTGCGGGCGTTTGAAGCCCTTGGTTGGGAAGTGGCTCGGCGTCAAAGCAGTCACATTATCCTCGTCAAGGACCGGGAATTGGCGACGCTGTCGGTCCCCGACCACGCGGAAGTCGCCAAGGGTACGCTCTGAAGTCTGATCCGACAGGCCGGGATTACCGTGGCCGAGTTCGTCGCAGCAACCGAATGAAGTCGCGCCGCCAGCGGGGTTTCGCGCTGGTTTTCGTGGGGTGGACTCGGCGGGGCGGGGTGGGCGTCGGGATTTATTTTGGGGTTTCCCCCGAATTCCCGGATTCCTGTTCCCCCCCGGCGTAGCAGGCGTTATCATGCTCGCAAGTACGCGGATGAGCTAACCGCACTCTACGATCATGGCCGCCTGGCTGTCTCGGCTTCTAGAATAGCTCACTTGAGATTCGCATGGCTATGAATTTGTATGTCGGGAACATGGCGTTCTCGACGACGGAAGACACACTTCGCCAACTGTTCTCGCAGTTCGGCACCGTGACCAAAGCGTCGCTGGTGATGGATCGGGAAACCGGCCGTCCCCGCGGGTTCGCCTTCGTCGAGATGAGCGAAGGTGGCCAAGCCGCCATCGACGCTCTGAACGGCCGCGACCTCGACGGCCGCGCCCTGACCGTGAACGAAGCCAAGCCCCGTGAGAGCCGCGGTGGCGGCGGTGGCGGCGGCGGCGGTTACGGCGGCGGCGGCGGCAGCAGTGGCGGCGGCCGCAGCGGTGGCGGCGGCGGCTACGGCGGCGGCGGCGGTGGCGGCGGTGGTTACGGCGGCGGCGGCGGTGGCCGCAGCAGCGGTGGCGGCGGCGGCCGCTACTAACCTACGACTCACGACTAACAACGAAGCCCCGGCGACCACAATCGCCGGGGCTTTTCCGTGGACCGCGAACCCTACCCCGGAGCCTGTCGATGGACTCGATCCTCGGCGTCGGCGAACTCCTCTGGGACCTCTACCCCGACGGCCGCAAGGTCGCCGGCGGCTCGCCCTTCAACTTCGCTTTCCACTGCCGCACCCTCGGACACCCCGCCCAAGTCGTCACTGCCGTCGGCAACGACGAACTCGGCCGCGAACTCCGCGACTTCGTCCGCGGCCGCGGGATGTCCGACGCCCTCATTCAAACGGTGCCGTACCCCACGGGGACGGTGCGCGTCACCCTCGACGCCGCCGGCGTGCCGACCTACGCCATTGCCGAGGGGGTCGCATGGGACCACCTCGCCTGGAGGCCCGAACTCGACGCGCTCACCCCGGCCGCGGTGCAGTTCGGCACGCTGGCCCAGCGCGGCCCGTCGGCGACGGTAGTGCGCCGACTCGCCGCGGCCGGCCGGGTGCGGGTCTTTGACGTGAACCTGCGGCAACCGCGCGTGGACCCGGCGATGGTGCGGGCGAGCCTCGACCTGGCCACAGTCGTGAAGCTCACCATCGAGGAGTGCGAGGCCCTGACGGTTACGCACCCCACACTCTGGCTGACCCTCGGCGAGCAAGGGGCGGACTGGTTGTCGGGTGGCCGGTCCATCCGGCAGCCGGCGTCCCCGGCCAACGTCATCGACACGGTCGGGGCCGGCGACGCCTTCGCCGCGGCGATGACGGTCAGAACCCTGGCCGGCGACGCCCCACAGGCGTGTTTGCGCTTCGCCTGCGAGTACGCCGCGCGGACGTGCGAACACGCCGGGGCGATTCCGCCGTAAAGGGGCGATGACTTTGGTCTTTTCTTCTGTAGCTGGCCTCTGTGAGGCCGGACCCGCCCCCGCACATGGG
>JANXTD010000747.1 GCA_025352585.1 Fimbriiglobus sp. | reverse complement strand
TGGCCGCGCTCTGGGCCGCCGCCGCCCGGCGGGTGCTGGTCTTCCCCAACCCGCCGCCGGAGGTGCCGCCGCTACCCGCCCGTCCCGCCCGGCCGTTCACCGTCGGCTGGGCCGGCACCGGCACGCACCTGCCCGACTGGTTCGCCGTCGCCCCGGCGGTCGCCGCCTGGGTGCGCGGCCGCCCCGACGCCCGGCTGGCGGTGATGACTGACGAGTTGGCCCGGCCCTTTGTGGACTTGCCGCCCGACCGGTACGGCTTCCGCCCGCCGGGCACGCTGGCCGAGTACGCGGCGTTCCTGGGCGAACTCGACGTGGGCGTCGCGCCCCTGCTGCCGTCGCCGTTCAACCTGGGCCGCACCGACCTGAAGTTCCGCGAGTTCGCCGCCCGTGGGGTCGTCGGGGTCTACGCCGCCGCGGGGCCGTTCCCCGCCGCCGTCGATCCCGGCCGCACCGGCTTCCTGTACCGCACCCCGGCCGAGTTGGTCGCCCACCTCGACCGCCTCGCCGGCGACCCCGACTTGCTCGCCGCGGTGCGCCGAACGTCTCACGCCCAGGCGACCGGTTGGCTGCGGGACGACGGGGCCGAAGTCCGGCTGGCGGCGTACCGCGACCTGCTCGCGACGCCGCGCGACCCCGCCTTGCCCGCCGGGCTCGTCGCCGACTCGACAGCCGACGGGCGCTACTTCGCCGTGCGCGCCGGCGAACCGGAGCGGGCGGCCCGCGCCACCGAGGCCGCCCCCGACGCCGACCACCGGCCGCGGCTACGCGAAGTGGTGCGGACGCACCCCGACTACGCCCACGCCCGCAAGGCCGCCGCCCGCGCCGAACTGCGGGCCGGCGAGGCGCAAGCGGCGCTGACCTTACTGGCTCCACTGATCGGCGACGGCTCCGAACTGCCCTCGACACTCACCGACGCCGCGCAAGTTTACCTGGCGTCTGGCGACGGACCCACGGCACGGGGCCTCCTGGAGCGGGCCGTCGGCCGCAACCCCGGCCACCCCGTCGCCTGGGCGTTGCTGCTGCGCGTGGCGGACGCCGACCCCGAGGCCGGCGGCCTGGCCCGGCGCTCGGCCAGGAACCAGCCGCGCAACTACCTGGCCGCGCTCGCGCCGCTCCGGCACCTCGCCGGCCCCGACCGCGCGGCCTGCCTGGGCGAGTTCCTCGACCGCTTCGTCGCCGGGCTCGACCCCGAGGAGCGGCCCTACGTCGCCGCCGCCTTCGCCCGCGCCGCCACCGCCGGCGAGTCGCCGCCATTGGAGTTGCTATCACGGGCGTGCGCGGCGTTCCCCGAGTCGGCGCGGCTGGCCGAGGCCCACGCCGACGCCCTGTACGCCGCCGGCCGCCCCGCCGCTGCCGCCGCCGAGTACGCCCGCGCCAACGCCGCCCGCCGGGCCGCCCTGGCCTACCAACTGGAGTACCCCGACCCGCCGGCCCGCGGGCGGCTCTGGGCGGTCGCCGAGTACGCCCGCCGCCACGGCCTGCGCGACGAAACCTCAGACGCCAACCCGACCGACGCCCCACGGTGTGACGGGGGGCGGGATGCGTGACATCCGCGGCTGGACCCCGCTCGCCGTGCCCGGAAGGCCGAAAGTGTCGGTCGCCGTGGCGACCTTCGAGCAGACCGACGAACTCGCTTGCCTCTTGTACAGCTTCAAGTGTCAGACGTACCCCAATTGGGAGGCGGTCGTGGTCCACGACGGGCCGGGGCCGGCGGCGCGCTCGGTCGTCGCCCAGGTCGCCGACCCACGGGTGAGGCTGATCGAAACCCCGGAGCGGCGCGGCCAGTTCGGCCACCCCTGGCGCGAACTCGGCATCGACGCCTGCACCGGGGATTACGTCGGACTGACCAACGGCGACAACTACTACGCCCCCGTCTACTTCGAGTGGATGCTGCACCTGCTGACCCGCGACGACGCCGACTTGGCCTACTGCGACTGGGTCCACAGCCACGCCCAGTGGTCCGTGATGCGCGCCGGGCCGGGCAAGTGCCTCACCGACCTGGGTTGCTGGGTCGCGCGGGCCGGCCTCGCGAAATCGACCCCGTGGCGCGACCACGGCTTCGACGGCGACGGCACCTTCTTCGAGGACCTGGCCCGCAAGGCGACCAAGGTCGTCCACTTACCCCGGCCCCTCTTCGTCCACAACTGAACCGACTTGGGGGCGTGTGATCCGATCCCAGACCAGACCTTCGTGTTTCTGCGCTACCGTTGGACTCGCCGCCCCCAGCCTGGTGGACGACGACGGCACAGGCAACGACGTGCTCGGCATGGCCGACGCCCTGACCGCGGCGGGGCACCGGGTCGTCTTGTACGCCGGGGAACACCGCCTGAGCCGACCCGTGTACGCCCTCACGGCGCGGCTGGCGAACGACCCGCTCGACCTGCTCATCTACCACCACTCCTGCGGCTGCGGATTCATCTCGGAGGTGTTCGAGACGGCGCGCTACCCGAAGGCGGTCAAGTACCACAACATCACGCCCTTGGAGTTCTTCCCGGAAGGCAGCTCGGCCTACCGGTCGTGCGCGATCGGCATGACCCAGACGGCCGGCCTGCTGGCCGACGCCGACGCCGTCTGGGCCGACTCGGAGTTCAACCTTGGCGAGTTGGGAAGTCTCAAGCCGGGCATAATTTCGGAGGTGATCCCGCCGTTCCACAGGGTGGAGGAGTTGCTGAGTCACCCGCCGGACCTGACCGTCGCGTCGGTCACCGACCTGTCGGTCCCGACCGCCGTCGTGGTCGGCCGGGTCGTGCCCAACAAGGACGCCCTCACCGCGGTCGCGGCGGTCGCGGACTACAACCGACGGCACGGGCAGCTGCGGCTGGTCGTGGCCGGCGACGCGACCCACCCCTACGCCGCCGAGGTGCGGGCGGCGGCCGCGCGGCTCGGGTTGGGCGACCGCTTCGTCCTGGCCGGCAAGCTGACCCGCCCGCGGCTGGCTACGCTGTACCGGATGGCCGACGTCTTCCTGGCCCCGAGTCGCCACGAGGGGTTCTGCGTGCCGCTGGTCGAGGCGATGGCCTTCGGCGTGCCGGCCGTCTGCCGCCCCGGCACGGCCCTGAGCGAGACCGGCGCGGGCGTCGCCCGGTTCTGCGGCGGGGGGCCGGCCGAGTGGTCCGACGCCATCCGCGAGGTGCTGTCCGACCCCGCGACCCACGCCGCGGCCGGCCGGCGCAAGTACGCGAGCCACTACCACGCCGACGCGATCCGGGCGACGTTCCTGGCGGCCGTCGGGCGGCTCCTCCCGGACGCCGGAGGTTCTGATGTCACACCCTGACGCCCCCGGCGGCCGGCCGTTCGGGTTGAACGTGCTGGGCAACCTTGCGTCCGAAAAGGGGCTGGGCGAGGCGGTCCGCTGCCTCGTGCGGGCCGCCCGCTCCGCCGGCGTCCCGGTCGCCCTGCACGACCTGCCCGACCCCGGTGCCGGCAACGCCGTCCCCGACTTGCGCCCCGGCGCGGGGGGCTTCCCGTACGCCGTCAACCTGTTCTCGGTCAACCCCGACGCCCTGCCGTGGCTGTGTCACAACCTCGACCTCCGGGCGGCGACGGCGGGCCGCTACACCATCGGCTACTGGTTCTGGGAGCTGCCGGAATTCCCCGCGGCGTGGGCCGACCGCTTCGCCGTGGTGGACGAGGTCTGGGTCGGCAGTAGTTACACCCAGGACGCCGTCGCCCGCGCCTCGCCGGTGCCCGTGGTCCGGGTGCCGCCGGCCCTCGACCTGACCCCGGCGGTCGGTCGGGTCGATCGCGCGGCCCTGAAGTTACCCGACGACGCTTACGTGTTCCTCTTCATGTTCGACGCGGCGAGTCACCTCGGCCGCAAGAACCCCGCCGGCCTGGTGCGGGCCTTCCGCGACGCCTTCCCGTCCGAGACCGACGTCCGACTGGTGCTGAAGAGTAGCCGGCTCGACCAGGCCCCCGCGTCCGACCGGGACGAACTGTTCCGGGCGACCCTGGGCGACGACCGCATCCTGATCCTCGGCGGCCTGCTGCCCCGACCGGATGTCACATCGCTGATCGCGCTGGCCGATTGCTACGTGTCGCTGCACCGCAGTGAGGGCATCGGGCTGACGATGGCCGAGGCGATGGTGCTGCGCAAGCCGGTGATCGCGACCGGGTACTCGGGCAACCTCGACTTCATGACGCCTCACAACAGCCTGCTCGTGGACGCCCGACCGGTGGTCCTCGACCGAGACCACGGCCCGTACCGCGCCGGCCAAGCCTGGGCCGACCCCGACGCGGGCCACGCGGCTTATCAGCTGCGCTGGGCGTACCTGAACCGCGCCGCGGCCGTCGCTCTGGGTCAACGGGCGCGGTCCGAGATTGCCCGGCTGTGCGACCCGGCCGCGGTGGGTCGGGTCATCGCCGACCGCCTCGGGGTGCTCCGCCGGCTCGGCCGCCTCCCCGGCGTTTCCCTCCAGAACGCCGGGGTCGAGGTGGTG
>JANXTD010000713.1 GCA_025352585.1 Fimbriiglobus sp. | reverse complement strand
CAGCAAGCTTGCGAGCGTTGCCGGATTCTGCTTTTGCGCCGCCAGACCCGCAGGAACCTAACCATGTCGCATGACAAGCTTCAATCAGAGATCGGCGAATCGCGCCATGTCGAACGGTCGATGATGGCGTCGGTGGACGTTGACGGTTCGGTCCGCGCCCTGAACGATGACCTCGACCGTTCGACCCTCGCTCGCGCGTCGGGCTAACAAGAGTCGCCTGCGGCGGAGCCTCGGCCAAAGCCCATAAAACAACTCTCCCCGAGGAGCCGCCCCCGAATGCCCCGAGTCCCCTTCTCCACCGCGCTCACGCTGCTCCTCCTCGCCACGGCGGCGCTCTTCTTGACGCGCCTGGGCGACCGGGCGCTCACGTCGGAGGAGGTCCGCTGGGCGACGGTCGCGCGCGAGATGCGCGCCAGCGGCGACGCGTTGCACCCGACGATCAACGGCGGCGCGTACCCCGACAAGCCGGTCGGCAGTTACTGGCTCGTCGTCGCCGCGTCGTACCTAACGGGCGGGGTGGACGAGACCGCGGCGCGACTGCCGGCGGCGCTGGCGGGCGTGCTGGGCGTCTGGCTGCTCGTCGGGCTGGCGCGGCGGCTCACCGACGACGGCACGGCCCTGCTCGCCGGCGCGATCCTGGCGACGAGCTTCGGCGTGGTGGTCTACGCGCGGCGGGCGACGGCCGATGTCGAGACCGTCGTCGGCGTGCTGGCGGCGGTCAGCCTGGGGCAGCGGTACGCCCCACGCGGCGGCGGGCCGTGGGTGCTGGCGTTGTGGGCGATCATGGCCGCCACGTCGCTGACGAAGGGGTTGCTCGGCTTCGCCCTGCCGCTGGCCGTGCTGGGTGTCCACACGCTGTCACTGGCGTGGGGCGACCGGCTCGAAGGCGGCTTCCTCGGCGGGCTGAAACGCCACGGCCGCTGGCTGCTCACGCCGTGGTCGCTGCTGGCCGTGCCACTCGGCGTCGCGGTCTACTTCACGCCGTTCGCGGTGTCGTCCGGCGGCGGCCTGGCGATGGTGTGGCGGGAGAACGTGCAACGCTTCGTCGCCCCGCACAACCACACGGGGCCGGTCTACCTCTACGCCGGCGTCATCTTCGTGTTGCTCGCCCCGTGGTCGGCGTTCCTGCCGGCGGCGCTGATCCCGCCACGCCCAGGGACGCCGGGGGACCGCTTCGCCCGCGTCTACTTCTGGACGGTGTTCGCCTTCTTCACGCTCGCCGCCTCGCGCCGCAGTTACTATCTGCTGCCGGTCCTCCCCGCCGCATCGCTGTTAATCGCCGGCACGCTGACGGCGGAACTGCGGCCCGTCGCCCGGCGGTTGCGCGGCGTCGGCTGGGCGGTCCTCGGCGTGGCGGTCCTCGCGTCGGGGTTGCTACTGCTGCCGCCGGCGTGGGTGCTGCCCGCGCCCTACGACCAGTTCCCGCGACTGCCCTACCCCGCCGCGTTCGCCGCCGGCTGGCTCACGACCCTCGCGCTGATCGTGGCGAGCCTGCGCGGACGCTTACCGCACCCGGCGAGGTCCGCCGCCGTCATGGCGTTCGCCGCCTTCGGCTACGGCTTCGGCGTCGCCTGGCCGGCACTCGACGACCAGCGCACCCGCCGCGCCTTCCTCGCCGACGTGTTGGAGCGCACCGCCGGCGAACCCGAACGACTGGCGGTGTTCCACGCCCGCGACTCGGTGTTCGACCTGGGCCGCACCGCCCCCGACTACCCCGACGCCGAGGGACTCGCCGCCGACTTGCGCGGCGGCCGCGTCCGCTGGGTCATCGCCCGCCGGCGCTACCTGGCCGGCGTCCACCTGCCGGCGACGATCGTCCTCGAAGAGGCGGTGCGGCCGTGGGAGGGCGTTGAGCAGGTTGGCGACAAGCTCGTGCTGCTCGAAGTCACTTCGCCAGCGGGATCGTGAGGAATTCGACGAAGCGCGGCACGGCGTTGATCTTGCCCTCGTCGTAGACGCCCCGCACCAGCACCCGGCCGTCGGCCTGCGGGTCGAGGATCACGTACAGCGGCAGTTGTAGCGTCCCGAACCGCGAGTCCTGGAAGTTCTGGTTGGCCCGCGCCTCGGCGTTGCGCAACTCCCGCGTCGGCGGCGACGTGTAATAGTGGGCCGGCACTTCGTCGGTGTAGAGCTTGACGAGGGCATACTTTCGCAACAACTCGCTCACCGCCGGCAGCGGGAAAACGTTGTTCTCGTTGAGCGTACAGTTCGTACAGGTCAGCCCCGTGAAGTCGATGAAGATCAGTCCGCGCTCCTGGCCGCGGCCGGCCGCCTTTTCGGCGACGATGCGATCCACTTCGCCCTTCAAGTCGGTCCCCCAACGCAGCCCCTTGGCACGCTCGCCGGGGTCGGGCAGTAGGAACGAGTTGACCCAGGCGTAGACCGTCCCCGCCGGGCGTTGCGGCGGGAACAGCCCCGGAATCAGGTGGACGGCAAAGACAATTGCCCCCAGCCCGAAAAGCATCCGCAGCACGCCGACGTTCGGCTTCTCGTCGTCGTGCGGCAACCGGAACAGGTTCAGCAAGTACAGCCCGGCGACGAGGAAGATGCCGACCCAGGCGGCCAACGCCACGTCGTAGGTGACGATCTCCGCCTTGTCGAACAGCCGCAACTCGGCGGTGCGCAAGAACTTCAGCGCCGCCGCGAGTTCGAGGAAGCCCATGACCGCCTTCACCGTGTCGAGCCACCCACCCGAACGCGGCAGCTTCTTGAGTAGGGTCGGGAACAGCGCGAGCAGGAAGAACGGCGACGCGAACGCCGTGGCGAAGGCGATGCCGGCGAGGACGAGTTCGGGCGTCGTGTAGTTGCCGCTGGCCGCCAGGCCCGCGAAGCCGCCGAGGAACGGCGCGACACAGGTGAAGCTCACGATGCTGAACGCGACCGCCCCGAACACCGTGCCGATCGTGCCCCCCGCCCGCCGGCCGCGGTCGGCCCCTTGTAGCAAAAAGTTGGGCAACGAAATGTCGTACATGCCGAACAGGCTCAGCGCGAAGAAGATGAACAGCCCCGCGAGGAACAGGTTCATGTACGGGTCCACCGAAAGCTTTTGAAACACCGCCAACAAGAACACGGCCGACGAGCCGAGGACGGCAATGATCGTCAAGCAGTAAATCAACGCGAGCCGCAAGACACTCGCGGTCGTCTGGTTCGACTGCTTGAGGAACAGGCTGACCGTGATCGGGATCATCGGGAAGACGCACGGCGTAGCCAGCGACACGAAGCCCCACAGCACCGCCGCGACAATCAGCCCCACGAAGCCGCCGCCGACCGTGATCGGCGTCACGTCCATCGCGCCGGCGACCGCCTGCATCTGTGACTCGTAGACCGGCGTCGCCGCGGCCACCTTCGTGACGTGGGAGTTCACGTCGGGCGTGGGCGGAATCGGAGCGGCAGGCGGGTTGATTATCGGCTTAGTGTCCGGGCCGACGCGCGGCACCGGCTCGCCGGGCAGCACCTCGAAGTCGAGCGACGGAAGCTTGCTCAGCGTGAAGCACGAGTCCTGGCAGACCTGAAGGCTCGACCCGGCGAAGCCTAGCGTCGTCTTGCCGACACTGGCCGCGGGCTTGACCGTCACGGGGATCTCCCAAGTGACGGCGGCCGGGTAATAGTGGTCGGTCGTGCCGGGCAGCGCCCCCGGCTTCTCCTTCCAGCCGGGCGGATCGACCAACTCGCCGACCGCCTCGACCAGCCCCGGCGGCAGCACGACCACGTTGACCGCGAGTTGCTTGGTCGGCGGGTTGAATGGGTAGGTGTAGTAGCCCGGCTTCGGCGTGATCGTCAGGGTCAGCGTGACGCGGTCGCCCCGCTTCGCTGCCGTCGGCGCGACCGCCATCGTGACCGTCGCCGCGTCCTCGAATCGCTTCGCCTTGCTGCCGCCGCCCAAGTTGAACGGGAGTTCGTCGGCCGACGCGGTCAGGGACAACGCCACGACACCGAACATCACGAGCAGCGCGCGCATGGCGGACTTCCCAGGGGAAACGAAAGCGGGCCGGGCGACCCGACCCGCGTTGGGGGATACCGGAACCGGTCGCCGCGTCCTACAGCCCCGCGAGCGCCTTCGCCACCTCGTCGGCGAACTCCTTCTCGACCGCGACCGCCGGGCCGGGCAAGACTTTGAGCTTCGCCTCGGGCACGAGGTTCTTCGCCGGGAAGCAGTTGCTCGCGTCGCACACCATCATCTTGAACGCCGGCACCGTCACCGTAATCTCGCCCGGCCTCTGCGTCGGGTTGACGACGAACTTCCGCTCGAACACGACCTTGCCGCTGTAGTAGCGCAACTCCTTGATGCCAACTTCGAGTTCTTGCTTCTTCAGATACTTGGGCGGGTCGATCGTGTCGCCAACGAACACGACGGCCCCCGCTTCGGGGTACGTCACCCGGTTGACCATGCCCTCGGCGTTCTTATCGACTTGGACCGTCGGGTAAGTCGTGTAGCCGGGGGCCAGGTCGAAGGCGAAGCGCATCGTCACCGTTTGCCCTGGCTTCGCCTCGGCCGGCTCGACGGTCGTCTCGAACTTGGTGACCGCCTTCGCGTACCAGTCGTTCTTCTTGACCGGTGGCAACAGGGGCTCTTGCGCGCAGGCCGTCAGGGCCAGTGCCCCGAACAGCGCGAGTAGGACGATTCGGCGCATCGCAAGCCTCCCGTTACTTCTTGGCGTCCGGCGGCATCCACTCCTTCAACGGCGGCGGGGCGACGACGCCCTCAAGTGTGAGCGTCGAGACCGCCTTCGTGGCCAAATCGACGACGCGGATGCGGTGGGCGTTCGTGTCGGCCACATACAGCTTGCCGTTGGCGACGCTCAACCCCGCCGGCTCGTCGAACAGAGGGTTCTTGGTGCCGGGTTCCGTGCCGCCGAGGACCGTCGTGACGGTCTTAGTCGCCGGGTCGATCGTCTTGAGTTTACTGTTGTACGTGTCGGCGACCAGTAACTTGCCGTCGTGATAGGTGATCCCGAGTGCGTGTTGCAACTTCGCCTTGGTGCCGACGCCGTCGGCGTCGCCGAAGTCGAACAACCCCGTCCCCACGAGGGTTTCGACGCGGCCTTCGCCACTCAGCGGCAACTTGCGAATCGCACTCACTTCGCTGTCGGCGACGTACAGGAACTTGCCGTCGTCCGCGAGGCCCGACGGCTGGGCGAACCGCGCGGCGTAGGGCGGGCCGTCCTTGATGTTCTCCCGGCCGTCCCCCGCGAACGGGCGGATTTGGCCCTGATCGATGTCCATCGCCCAAATCTGGTGGTGACCGGCCATCGCGATGAACAGCGTCCGGCCGACGAGGTGGATGTCCCACGGCGAGTTCAGCCCCGTCGTCTTGGCGACCCCCGGCCCGTCCATGCCGCGCGACTCCTGAACCTGCACCCCGGTGCCGGCAACGAGCGTGACCGTCTTCGCCTTCAAGTCGGCGACCCGAATCGCGTGGTTCTTGCGGTCGGCGATGTAAAGCCTGTCCCCGTCGAGGGCCAGGCCCTGCGGGTCGTTGAACTGAACGGCGTCGAACCCGCCGTCTTTCAGCCCCGGCGTGCCGCTGCCGATGATGTCAAGCTTCTTGCCGGCGAGGTCGGTGACGACGACGCGGTGGTGCGTACTGTCGGCGATGAACAGCCGGTTCGACTTCGCGTCCGCGAGAACCTTGCCGGGGAAGAACAGCGGCGTGTCGCCCTTGTCGCGGTAGCGGATCAGGTCGAACTTGATCGGCGTCTCGTTGAGCGTCTTTTTAGCGCGGTGGACCTCGATCATCTTCGCGATCGCCTTGTCGAGAACCTCGTAGTTGCCTTCGCCTGACAACTGCCCCACGAGTTTGCCTTCCGGATCGATCACCACCATTGAGGGCCACGAGTTGATGCCGAAGCGGTCCCAAATCTTACGATCGGCGTCATTCACGACCGGGTGACCAATCTCGTATCGCAAAATGGCCTTCCGAATCGACCGCGTGTCCTTTTCGTTGTCGAACTTCGGGGAGTGAACGCCAATCACGACGAGTTCATTGGGGTACTTCTTCTCCAACTTCGCCAGGTCCGGCATGATGTGAATGCAGTTGATACAGCAGAGCGTCCAGAAGTCGAGCAAAACGACTTTGCCTTTGACATCCTTGAGCAACACCGGCCCGGCACTATTAAGCCAGGCCACGCCGCCATCGAGGTCGGGGGCCGGCTCCGTCCCCTGCAAGTTGAGGGTCGGGCGGGCCGAGGCGTTCAGCACAACGCCGATCAGGGCGACGGCGGCACCCGCGATCAGGACAGAGACGACGGCCTTGCGGAACATGACGCGACCTCGCGGTGCGGGTGGGCGGGAAGAGACGCAACCTGACTACCGGTCGGGGACAGTCTATCAGACGCGGCAAGCGCCGGAAACTGCCAACTGCGTTCGCGGCTCACTTCTGGCGGTTCCGCTGGCAGGGGAGTCGCGCGACGGTTTCGATGCCCGGCGGCAACTCGGCCTCGGCGGCGATCAAGACCGGTAGACCCTGCTTGACGGGGTAAATGACGTGGCAGCGGTCACACATCAGGATTTCGCGGTCGTGGGTGAGGGTCGCGGCCCGGTCGGGGTCGAGGGGGCAGCGGAGCCGTTGGAGGGTGTCGGGATGCATGGAAGTTCCGGGGGTAGGCGGTGCGCGACGGGGGAAGGTCGGGACGTAAAAAAACCCCGCAGAGCTTGCGCCCTGCGGGGTTTTCTATCTTCGCAGATTGGTAGTGAAAGTTTTGTAGCCGAACTTCGGGTGAAGCGTACATGATGCGTTCCGCTTGTGAGCGGAACACTGTAATTCCTATAGAAAGGAGGTGATCCAACCGCAGGTTCCCCTACGGTTACCTTGTTACGACTTAGTCCCAATCAAGAGTTTCCGCTTCGACAACGGTAAAGTTGGCTTCGGCGGCCCCTCTCTTTCGTGGCTTGACGGGCGGTGTGTACAAGGCTCAGGAACACATTCACCGCGGTGTTGCTGACCCGCGATTACTAGCGATTCCAACTTCACGAAGGCGAGTTGCAGCCTTCGATCTGAACTGAGGCGTATTTTTTGGGATTTGCTCCCGCTCGCGCGTTGGCTTCCCTTTGTGTACGCCATTGTAGCACGTGTGCAGCCCTGGACATAAAGGCCATGAGGACTTGACGTCATCCCCACCTTCCTCCGGTTTAACACCGGCAGTCTCTCCAGAGTCCCCGACATTACTCGCTGGCAACTGGAGGCAAGGGTTTCGCTCGTTATGGGACTTAACCCGACATCTAACGACACGAGCTGACGACAGCCATGCAGCACCTGTAGTAGC
>JANXTD010000699.1 GCA_025352585.1 Fimbriiglobus sp. | reverse complement strand
GTCATCTCCGCGAGGAGGTCGTGTTGACGTTCGGTGATGACGACGCGTGCCACGGCGATCCCCCGGTAGTATGGGCAACGGCGTGGAGAGATAGGGTAATCTCGGCGGCGACGGAAGACCGATTCGGTCCAGCGCTACTAGGGCGTTGGGCCGCCAAGCGGTCGAGTCACCTGGAGAACATCTTAGGAGTTACGCAGTTGGGACCCTGGGTAGTTTGCGAAGTGCTGTTTCAAGCGTTTTTTGAACTTGAATCCTTGCCCAGTGTCCCAACTGCGTAACTCCTATGGTCTTCTCCGCGACTCTGCGTCTCCGCGGCTAACAGTTTTGACTCGGCCCCGGAGTTTGTCATGCCGCGCTTCTGCTTCGAAGAGGTCACCGGCGTCACCCGGCGCGCCGCCCTGCGCACCGCCGGCAACGGCTTCGGCCTGCTCGCCCTCGGGTCGCTGCTGGGCCAAGGGGCGACGGCCGCGGCCAAGGCGGCGTCACCGCTGGCCCCCAAGCCGCCGCACTTCAAGGCGCGGGCCAAGCGCGTCATCTTCCTGTTCATGCACGGCGGCCCCAGCCAGGTCGACACGTTCGACCCCAAGCCGCTGCTGACGAAGTTCCACGGTCAGCCGTTTCCGGGGGCCAAGCCGCGGGTGCAGTTCGCCGCGACGGGCAACCTGCTCAAGTCGCCGTGGGAGTTCCAGCCCGGCGGCAAGTCGGGCATTCAAGTCAGCGACCTGTTCCCCGAGGTCCGCAAGAACGCCGACGACCTGTGCGTCATCCGCAGCGTCCACGCCGACAACTCGGCCCACGGCGGGGCGCTGCTGCAACTGCACACCGGCTCCGACACCCTGGTCCGGCCGAGCATGGGGTCGTGGGTGACCTACGGCCTGGGCAGCGAGAACCAGAACCTGCCGGGGTTCGTGACCGTCTGCCCCAACTTGGGCCACGGCGGCGTGTCGAACTGGTCGAGTTCGTTCCTCCCGGCCGCTTACCAGGGCACGCCGCTGGGCCACGCCGGGTTGGCCGTGAAGGGCGTGAAGTTCGCCGACATCGCCGCGTGGCACGGCCCCGCCCAGCGTGGCCAGCTCGACCTGATCGCGGCGATGAACCGCGACCACCTCGCGGCCAACCCCGCCGACGCCGCACTCGAAGGCCGCATCGACGCGATGGAACTGGCCTTCCGCATGCAGTCCGACGCCCCCAAAGTGATGGACCTCACGACCGAGTCGAAGGAGACGCTCGCGCTCTACGGCGTCGGCAAAGACCCGACCGACGACTTCGGCCGGCAGTGCTTGCTGGCGCGCCGCTTCGCCGAGGCGGGGGTGCGCTTCATCCAGGTGTCGCACTCGTACAAGTGGGACCAGCACGGCGACTTGAAGAAGGACCACGCCAAGAACGCCCGCGAAGTCGATCAACCGATCGCCGCGCTGCTCGTCGATCTGAAGCGGCGCGGCCTGCTCGACGACACGCTGGTCTGGTGGGGCGGCGAGTTCGGCCGCACGCCCACTGCGCAGGGCGGCGACGGCCGGGACCACAACCCGCACGCCTTCACGATGTGGCTCGCCGGCGGCGGCACCAAGGCCGGCACGGTGTACGGCAAGACCGACGACTTCGGCTACTTCGGCGTGGAGAACAAGGTCCACATGCACGACCTGCACGCGACGATCCTGGCGGCGCTCGGGCTGGACCACGAGAAGCTGACGTACAAGTACGCCGGCCGCGACTTCCGGCTGACCGACGTGGCCGGCCGCGTGGTGACGGAAGTGTTATCATAGAATGGGTCACGCCGGCCGAACTCACCAAGGGGGTTGCTCCGATGTCCTCACCCGCTACCACCCGCGACGACACCGGCCGGCCGAAGCCCGGACCACCGCTCCTCGAAAGTGGCGATCGGCTCAATTCGGACGAGTTCCTACGCCGCTACGAGCGGATGCCGGATGTCAAGAAGGCCGAACTCATCGAAGGTGTTGTCTACATCGCCTCGCAACTGCCACTCGTTTACGACGCCAACGGCCACGCCGATGGGTCCGCGGTGCCGCTGCTCGAAAACGGCGACACACTCGACGCTGAGGAGTTTTTGCGACGTTACGAGCGGATGCCGGGCGTCAAGAAAGCCGAACTCGTCGAAGGGACTGTTTTCATGGCCTCTCCCGTCAGTGCGTTTCACAGCGACCCGCACTTCGACCTCATCATCTGGCTCGGGAACTACCGGAGCGCCACCCCAAAAGTTCGGGGCAGCGACAACCCGACGGTCCAGTTCGGGAAGGGGGTCGTGTTCCAACCGGACGCGATGCTGACCACTCCGGCGGCGCACGGGGGCAAGTCGTCGCTCAACTCCAAGAACTACACCGTCGGCTCGCCCGAACTCGTGGCCGAGGTCGCGATGAGTTCGGTCGGCCTCGACACCGGACCGAAGCGAAAAATGTACTTCAAGCACGGCGTCGCCGAGTATGTGCTGTGGCGCGTCGAGGACGAGGCCATCGACTGGTGGACGTTGCGCGACGGCCAGTACGTAGCCGTCGAACCCGACCCCGCCGACGGTCTGCACAAGAGCGTCGTCTACCCCGGCCTGTGGCTCGACAAGCCGGCGATGCTGCGCGGCGACATGGCGGCGGTCCTGGCGGCACTGCAACTCGGGCTGGCGTCGCCGGGGCACGCCGAGTTCGCGGCCAAACTTCGGGAATCGGCGCGGATTTAACGGTTGCCCCGGCCGCCGGTCGATTAAACTGCCCCTCCCGCCGAACCCCTCCCCCGTTTTTTGCCGGAGCCACGTCCCATGCGCCTGACGAAACTGTTCCTTCTCGCCGCGTTCGCCGGCTGCCCCGCCGCCGCGTCCGCCGAAGTCAAGCTGCACCCGCTCTTCGGCGACCACATGGTCCTTCAGCGCGGCCCCAAGGCCAAGGTCTTCGGTACGGCCGAGGCCGGCGAGAAGGTCACCGTCACCCTGACCGCGACCGGGGCCGCCGCCGGCAAGCCGGCCACCGGTAGCGCGGTCGCCGCCGCCGACGGCACCTGGACGGCCGAAGTCGCCGCGCCGGCCGCAGGCCTCGGCTACACGCTCGACGTGAAGGGCACCAACGCCGTCGCGCTCAAGGACGTGGCCGTCGGCGACGTGTGGGTCTGCTCCGGGCAGTCGAACATGGAGTGGCGGGTCAAGCAGATGGGCAAAGACGGGATGGGCCAGAAGGTCGCCGCCGCCGCCAAGTCGGACATGGTCCGGCTGCTGACCGTGCCCAAGAAGCCGTCGCCGACGCCGCAGGCGGGCTTCGCCACGACCAAGACCGAAGGCCTGTGGCTCGAGTGTACCCCCGAGACGGCGCTGGAGTTCTCGGCCGTCGGCTACGTCTTCGGCCGCGACATCGCCGCCAGCCAGAAAATCCCCGTCGGCCTGATCTCGTCGAACTGGGGCGGCACCCCCGCCGAGGCGTGGACCAGCCGCGAGGGCTTGTCGGCCCAGGACGGCCTGAAGTATTACGTCGAGGCCGTGGACAAGGTGGTCGGGGCCAACCCCGACAAGGCGCTCGTCGAGGCCAAGTACAAGGCCGACGTGGCCAAGTGGAAGGAACTCGCCGACAAGGCCAAGGCCGACGGCAAGCCGGCCCCCCGCGCCCCCGCCAAGCCCGGCGAGAACGGCGTCAACCAGAACAGCCCGACCGCCCTCTACAACGGCATGATCGCCCCGCTGCTCAAGTTCCCCGTCAAGGGCGCGATCTGGTACCAGGGCGAGTCGAACGCCGGCCGCGCCAAGGAGTACCGCACCCTGATGCCGGCGCTCGTCTCCGACTGGCGCGCGAAGTGGAACAGCGAACTGCCGTTCTACATCGTCCAACTCGCCCCGTACGGCAACGGCAAGGGCAACTCCAACGGCGTGCAGTACGCCGAGCTGCGTGACGCCCAGTTCGCCACGACCAAGGCGCTCAAGCACGTCGGCATCGCGGTGATCACCGACGTCGGCGACGAGACCGACATCCACCCGCAGAACAAGGTCGTCGTCGGCGAGCGGCTCGCGCTCGCGGCCCGCGCCGACGCCTACGGCGAGAAGGTCGAGTTCTCCGGCCCCGAGTTCAAGGCCCTGGCCGTCACCGGCGACAAACTGGTCCTAAGCTTCACGCACGTCGGCGGCGGCCTGGTCGTCGCCGGCGACTCGAAGGAGCTGTCGGGCTTCGCGGTCTCCGGCGAGGACAAGGTGTTCCACCCGGCCACCGCGGCGGTCGTCGGCGAGACGGTCGTGCTGCACAGCGACAAGGTCGAGAAGCCGGTCGCGGCGCGGTTCGGCTGGTCCAACTTCGCCAAGCCGACGCTGAATTTCTTCAACAAGGCCGGCCTGCCGGCGGTGCCCTTCCGCACCGACGACGCCCCGCTCACCACGAAGTAACGCCGACCATGCGCCAACGACTCGCCCACCTGCGCTGGACCTTTTCGCACCTCCGCTGGCAGGCGGCGACCAACGCGCGGGAGCTGGGGTTCGGCCCGGCGGCGACCCTGGCCCTGAGCGGGCTGGTCGGCGGCACCCCCCAGGCCAAGCCGCCGATGTGGCCGCTGCACTTGCGCGGCTACCGGCACCCCTTCTACTACCGCGAGGGGACCAGCGACAAGGAAGTCGTCCGCCAGGTTCTCGGCCGGCGCGAGCACGACTGCGTGAGCCGCGAGGAGGGCGTGCGGACGATCTTCGACCTCGGCGGCAACGTCGGCGCGGCGAGTTTCTTCCTGCTGCACGCCTACCCGGACGCCAGGGTCGTCTTCGTCGAGCCGGACGGCGGCAACCTGCGCGTCGCCCGGCGCAACCTCGCGCCGTGGGGCGATCAGGTGACCTTCGTGCAGGCCGGCGTCTGGGACGCCTCGATTGATTTGAAGGTCGATCGCGGCGGCTACCGCGACGGCGCGGAGTGGTCGTTCCAGGTCCGCCCGACCCGCCCCGGCGAGTTGGCCGACCTGCGCGGCGTCACCGTCAACGACCTGCTGCGCGACTGCGGGGCCGACACGATCGACCTCGTGAAGATGGACATCGAGGCGGCGGAGGCGACGGTTTTTCGCGGCGACGTTTCGTGGCTGGCCGCGACGCGGACCCTGGCCGCCGAGTTGCACGACCCTGACTGCGTCGCCGCGCTCGACTCCGCGCTGGCCGGCTACGACGCCGACCGCACGCTGTCGGGCGAACTGACGGTGCTGAAGAACATCCGCCGCAAGACGTGACCCGGCGCTTGCCCGGCGAGCCGTCGGCGTGAGCCGGGGGTTTTTTCGGGCCTGCGAGCG
>JANXTD010000888.1 GCA_025352585.1 Fimbriiglobus sp. | reverse complement strand
TGAGCAGGCGGGGGCCTACGACTTGCTCTTGGGTCAGAATCCTCAACTTCGCCGCGTCGGAGATCGTCAACACGCCGACGTTGTGGACGACACTGTGGCGAAGTTGCCACACAATGCTCATGGTCTTGGAGCGCCACGCCTCTTTGGGGAGCTGTTTCGGGTTCGGAAAAAGGTGGAAGTCCCCCGGCTCGAACGGGTCGGAGAGGACAGCCCGATAGCGGTCGTTGACGGCGGCGCAGCTGAGCCAGGTTTCCGATTCACACAGGTACTTCCCGATCGAGCCGGTGCCGAAGTAAGCGGCCACGCCGCTCGCCTTGATTTTGAAGCCGTCGAAGCGGTCGTCCAAGGTGTACGGGGCGACGCAGTCCACGCACTCGCTCGCGGCCTCTTTCAGGAACCTCTCGAAGTTCTCGATCAAGCCGATCATTGCCATGCCGTACAGGCGGCTCAGGTGGCGACCGACGACCGCGTCGTACCTGCTCCCTTGGGCGAACGCGTCCTCGACATAGGCCAGGGTCGCGGAGATCGTCGAACTCGTCAGCCGATAGTGGAGGATCGGGGCGCGAGCCTCCAGCGGCAGGTGTTCGACGTGCTGGGGGATGTCCTTGATCTTGCGGGCCAAGTCGATGGGGAGGCGTGGCATTATGCCCCCTGATCACTTCCCGAAACCGACTCCGCGTAATCTTTGAGGCTGTCTTGGGTCGCGACGGAGTCCTCCACCAGCATCCATTCCACCGGCGAACCTTTCCAGCAGAGGTACAGAAATCGATCGTTCGCCCACGGAGGTTCCGGCGCGTCGGGGCGGAGCGTAAACGCTTTCCGGAGTCTCGACACCACTCCGTCGATGCGCCCGGCGTCAATCGGTTCGCCCTTGGCGTCGGCCTGATCGACCTGGACGAGCAGCGGCCGGTTCAGTCGGCGCAGCTCGGCTACCAACTCGTCGCCGGGGCATGGGAACGTCACCAGACTCGTTAGCCGCGGGTCGCCATCGACGTTCCACCAGCAGTCGAGGCCTTGCGTCTCGATCCAGTCGGCCAACTCCGCGGACGGCAGTTCGTAGTGCGGCCCAGACAATATAGTAGACATCAATGTGACCCCCGGCACCAATCTCAACTCACGACGGAACCATTATCGCACGTTGGGCGCTCCGAGCAAGTCGCGAATCGCGTCGCCCCTCACCCGATCGTCACCCCGGCCGCGCCGGCGGTGACCTCGCCAATCACGCCCCCGCCGTGCGCCAGCACGCCCGCGACCGCGGCGGGGCGGCAGATCACGACGAAGCCGGTGCCCTGGTTGAACACGCGGTCCATCTCCGCGTCGGCGACGTTGCCGAGCCGTTGCAGCCACGCGAACACCGGGGCTTGCGTCGGCCGGCGGATCACGGCGTGGCAGTCCGGCGGCAGCACCCGCGCGACGTTGTCCGGCAAGCCGCCGCCGGTGATGTTGGCGAGACCCGTGACGCCGTCGCCGCAGGCGTCGAGGATCGCGCGGACGACTCGGACGTAGATCGTCGTCGGCGTCAGCAGCACCTCGCCGACGGTGCCGCCGAGTTCGGGCACCGCGTCGGCGACCGTCAACCCGGCCGACTCGACGATCTTGCGCACCAGGCTGTAGCCGTTCGAGTGCACGCCGCTCGACGGCAGGCCGACGATCACGTCGCCGGGGCGGATGCGGCGGCCGTCGATGACGCGGGCCTTCTCGACGACGCCGGTGGCGAAGCCGGCGAGGTCGAAGTCGCCGGGGGCGTAAAAGTCGGGCAGGATCGCCGTCTCGCCGCCCACGAGCGAGCAGCCGGCTTGCAGACAGCCTTCGCTGATGCCCAGCACGAGTTGCCGCGTCAGCTCGGGGTCGTCCGACGGCATGGCGATGTAGTCGAGGAAGACCAGCGGCTCGCCGCCGGTGCAGATCAGGTCGTTGACCGACATCGCGACGAGGTCGATGCCGACGGTGTCGAACTTGTTGGCCTGCCGGGCGAGCTTGAGCTTCGAGCCGACGCCGTC
>JANXTD010000674.1 GCA_025352585.1 Fimbriiglobus sp. | reverse complement strand
GAGTTACCGCAAGACCCTGCAAGAATCGACCGACGAGGAAGACGCCGACCGGCTCGCCAACATTGAGGAACTGATCACGGCCGCGAAGCAGTTCTACGACGAGGATACGAACCGAACCTTGAGCGACTTCCTCGAACAAATCGCGCTCGCGTCCGATGTCGATAGTTGGGACGAGGAGTCCGACCGCGTGAGTGTCATGACCTTCCACGCCGCCAAGGGACTCGAGTTTCCCGTCGTGTATCTGATGGCCGTCGAGCAAGGGTTGTTGCCGCACGATCGCAGTTTGGGCAAGGACGAAGACATTGAGGAAGAACGTCGCCTCTGTTTCGTCGGCATGACGCGGGCGATGAAGGAACTGTACTTGTGCCACAGCCGCCTGCGCGAGTTCCGCGGGCAAGCCCTCTATCAAGTCGCCAGTATGTTTCTGGAGGAGTTGCCGCGCGAGGTCGCCCACGAGGACCTGGCGGCGCGGAAGAACCTGCCGCGGGCGGCCCTCGACGAGTGGCGCGGCAAGGTCAACGCGACCGCCGCGAATGCCGGGTACGACACGCAGCCGCGGATGTTGCCGGCGCTCAAGCCGGGCGGTGCCCCGGTCGTCGATTACGCCAACGGCCAGGTCGTGCAGCACGCCGACTACGGCATCGGTCAGGTCACCGACGTGAGCGGCTTCGGGGCCTTGCGCAAGCTCAAAGTCCGCTTCGCGACCGGAGGCGAGAAGACATTCATCGCCGACATGGTCAAGCTGACGGTCGTACAGCGCAAACCCTAAAAAAGCGGCGTCCGGGATCGGAGGGGAACCGGAAATTCCTTACAGTAGCTGTGACCCGCCCAACCGTTGCGGCGGGACTTTCGCTCGGATGGTCCCCGGAGTCTCCCCATGATCCGCACGTTCGCCGCCCTCGTCGTGGCCGCGCTGGCCGCCGGCACCGCCTCCGCCGACAGCTACAAGCTTACCGGCGAAAACACGACGATCACGTTCGTCGGCACCAAGACCGACGGCAAGCACACCGGCGGCTTCAAGAAGCTCGAAGGCACCGCCGAGGTCGCCGACGGCGTCTTGAAGGGCCTCGAAGTGACGATCCAGTGCGACTCGCTGTTCTCCGACGACGAGAAGCTGACGGGCCACCTCAAGTCGCCCGACTTCTTCAACGTCAAGGAGCACGGCACGGCGGTCGTGAAGGTCACCAAGGTCGAGAAAACGGCCGCCGGCTACACCCTGGCGGGCGAACTGACGATGTGCGGCAAGACCGGCCCCTTCGAGATGCCGGCGACCGTCGAGGTCAAGGACGGCACGCTGACGATTGCAAGCGACTTCAAGATCGACCGCACCAAGTGGGGCATGACCTACGGCAAGGGCAAGGTCAACGACGAGGTCGCGTTGAAGGTCGCCGTCGCCGCGAAGAAGTAGCATGACGTTCCCGTCGCCCCCGCCGCTCGACGAAGTCCTCGGGGCCGTGCAGCACGTGATGTTGCCGGCCGCCGGGGCGTCGGCGTTCGTCTTCGCCGCGGTGTTGTTGCTCGGCCGCCGGTTCGACACCCTTGGCGCGGCGTTGGCCGTCTGTGCGGGGCTACTCGCCGGCAACTGGGAGAAGGTGCCGATGCCGGCGGTGCCGACCGTGTCGGCGTGGACGCACTTGCCACTGTACGCCGCCGTACTGCTCGTGAGCGGGGTGCTGACGCAACTCCTCGGCGACGCGGTGGCCCGCCTCCGCGTGGCGAAGTGGCCGACCCGCGCGCTGGTGCTGGCCTTCGCGGCCGACGCCGTGGTCCCCGCCAACCCCGGCTTCGATCGCACGCAATTTTACGCCCTCTTCGTCGTCGGCTCGCTGGCACTGTGGTTCACGCTGGACCGCCTCGCGGGGTGCGGCGACGGGGCGGAAGTCGCCATGCTGATGGGCGTCACCGCGCTTCTTGCCGGCGGCGTGATGCTCTACGCCCACTCGGCGAAGTTCCTGGACATGGCGACGATCCTCGGCAGCGCCCTGCTCGGCGTCGCCGTGGTCGCCGGCAGCGCGAAGGTCGATGCCCGCGGGGCGATTCCGGCGTTCGTCGGGCTGCTGCCGGGGCTGCTCGTTTCCGGCCGCGTCCTGACGACGAGTGAAGTCCCCGCCGCGTCGTTCGTGCTGGCCGCCGTCGCCCCGCTCGCCTTGGTGCCGTGGCTGTTGCCGCGCCTTCAGCGTCAGACGGGGCCGTGGCCGCGCGTCATTCGGGCGGCGTCGGTGCTGGTGGTTCTGGTCGTCGCGCTAGTGCTGGCCGGGCGCGTCGAGTCGTTGCCGTGGGAGCAGGACTGGTGAATCCGTTGGCCGCGCTGGCCGCCGGGTTTCACAATGACGGCACCCCGCACCTTTGAGTCGCCGCCATGTTCACGCTGTCCGCCTTCGCCGACGAAATCTCCCCCGACCCGCTGGAGCAGATCCGCGTCCTGCAATCGTGCGGCGTCCGGCACATCGAGTTCCGCTCGATCCTGAAGACCAACGTGCTGGCCCTCTCGGACGCCCAAATCGCCGAGTTCAAGGAACTCCTCGACGGCGAAGGCTTCCAACTCTCGGCTATCGCGTCCCCCATCGGTAAAGTGCCGATCGACGCGCCGTTCGGGCCGCACCTCGACAAGTTCCACCGCGCCATCGAATTGGCGAAGCGGTTGGGCACGCCGAACATCCGCGTCTTCAGTTACTACCCGCCGGCCGACGTGCCGTTCGCCGGCGACTGGTCGCCGTACCGCGACGAGGTGATTCGTCGCATGACGATCAAGGCCGAACTCGCGGAGAACGCCGGCGTGCTGTTGTTGCACGAGAACGAGCACCGAATCTACGGCGACTCGCCGGATCGCGTCATCGACCTGATCGTGGCCGTCGATCGCCCGTCGTTTCGCTGCGCCTACGACGCCGCCAACTGGGTGTTCTGCGGCTACGACCCGATCCGAGGGTGGGAGTTGACGAAGGAGTACACGACGCACCTGCACATCAAGGACTGGAAGTCCGGCGGCGACCACGGCGTGCTCGCGGGGCAGGGCCACGGCCACGTCCCGTACTCGGTCGCCGACTGCGTGCGCCGCAACTACCACGGGTTCGCGGTGCTCGAGCCGCACCTGCGCGGCGGGGGGCCGACCGGCGGCATGACGGGGCCGGATCTCTTCCCCGTAGCCGTGGCCGCGTTCCGCAAGGTCGTCGAAGTCTGCGGCGGGGTGGTCAACTAACGATGCTCACCGTTCACCTCCGCATCACCGACCGCGGCTCGGCGACGCCCGTGCGGTTGCGCGTCACCGGGCCGACCGGCGGCCACTTCGCACCCCTCGGCTGCCAGGTCGAGTTCCCCGTCGGCCGCGGCGAGAGCGTCGGCGGCCACCTGCGCCTCGGCCGCGAGCGCTGGTGCTACATCCCCGGCAACTGCGAGATCGAACTCCCGGACGGCGTACCGCTACGCTTCCAGGCGACCAAGGGCGTCGAGTACCGGCCGCTCGACAAGGTCGTCACGCTCAGACCGGGGCAGATGACCCTGCGGCTGGCGATCGAGCACGCCAACCCCGCGCCGGCCGGCGTGGTCGCCGGGGACGCCCACGCCGAGTTCATGTCGCCGCACTTTGCCGCGCTCGAGGCGGCCGCGGAGGGCCTGGGCATCGTCAACCTGCTCGCCCTCGACTTCCCCGCCGCGGCGCTCGACGGCCAGACGTACCACAGCGCGCCGAACCTCGAAGCCTTCAGCCGCCAATGGGAGGCGGCCACGGCCCGCGGCGCGATGGTGGTGGTCGATACTCTGAACGTCCACCCGGTCCTCGGCCGCGTGGCGCTACTGCACGCCCACCGGCCGATCTTCCCGCTGACCTACGGCGGCGCGGACGGTAGCGACGACTGGTCGCTGTCCGACTGGTGCGACCAGTGCCGGCGGAAGGGTGGCTGCCCCGTCTGGGTCGATCCGCTCGAAAGTGTCAGCGGCGTCTTCGGCGGCGAAGCCCTGATTGCCCTGCTCAACGGCAAGATCGAGGCGATCGAACTCGACGGCCGGCCGCGCAAGCAGCCGCTCGTGCCGCTGTGGTACAAGCTGCTCAACGCCGGCTTCCACGTGCAACTGCTCGGCGTCTCGGGCAAGGACACCAACCGCGTCCCGCTCGGCGGCCTGCGGACCTACGTCGAGTTGCCGGACGGCGAAGCGCTCAGCCCGTACGGCTGGGTCGAAGGCGTGAGCGACGGCCGAACGTTCGTGACCAACGGCCCGCTAGTGCGGCTCACACGGATCGACGACGGCTGGAACGCCACCGCGACGGCCGTGACGGAGTTCGACGTTCTCGAACTGGTCGCCGACGGAGTGGCAGTTTGGTCCGCGAAGCCGACGCTCGACGGCGGGCTGTGGCGCGCGGCGCTGGAGGTCAAGTCGGCGACGCCGGCGGGGTGGTTCGCGGCACGCTGCACCGGCGGGGCATCGATGACCAACCCGACGCAGCCGGGCTTCGCGCACACGGCCCCGCAGTTCACGGGCGAGGTGAGCCGCAAGCCGGACGTGACGATCTTTCGCCGAGGGGTGCAAGCGACGATCGACTGGGCGGAGAGCGCGGGGCGTTACCGCGACGCCAAGTTCCGCGACAAGCTGCTGGCCCACGCGGCGGACGCCCTGGCGCGGCTGAACCCCAGCGAATGACGGCCGTTCGGGAATCTGCCCTCGGCAAACGGTCGCGGGGGCTTATCATGACGCCTTGCGGCGACACGGCAACGACTCGGGAGAGCGACGATGGCGAAGGGGAAAGAGGCCCGCGGGACGATCAAGCTCGTCAGCAGCGAGAGCACGCACTGCTACTTCACGCAGAAGAACCGCAACAACAGCAAGGAGCGCATCTCGCTCCGCAAGTTCGACCCGATCCTGCGCAAGCACACGATGTACAAGGAAGCCGGCAAGCTCTAACGGCGTCGTCCCGTAGAGGCGGGGCATCCCCTCGTGGGTGCCCTCTTTGCTAGCCCGCGTCTCTCGTCAGCCGCAACACCGCCACGACCCGTGCCAACACCTCCGCCGCTGGTCGGGCGTCCCACCTGGCCGTCCGCCGCTTCTCGGCCAGATTCTCGACGAGTTTCGCTGCCAGCCCGCCGAACTGCATCAGCCCGACCGACTCGGCCGTGCGTTG
>JANXTD010000608.1 GCA_025352585.1 Fimbriiglobus sp. | reverse complement strand
ACCCGCGCCGACGGCCTGCGCGTCGAGGTCTTCGAGCAAGGCCGCTCGTCGCTCGACCTGAAACTCTCCTTGCGAAAGGCTCTTTCGCCCAACGGCGAGACGGTGGTGTTCCGCGACTCGACGATGCACGTCGCCTCGTGGGCTCGCCGATTTCTGTTCCAGAACGAGCAGCTCGACATCGAGCTGAGTGCCCTGTCCGGCGGCGAGCAGGCCCGCGTCCGGGTGGCGCAACTGATGCTGCGCCCGGCCGACTTACTCTTGCTCGACGAGCCGACCAACGACCTCGACATCCCCGCCCTCGAAGTCCTCGAAGAGAGTCTCGACGAGTTCCCCGGCGCGCTGGTGATCGTCAGCCACGACCGCGACTTGCTCGACCGGCTGTGTACCGAGGTCATCGGCCTCGACGGCCAAGGCAACGCGGCACCCTACGGCAGTGTCACGCAGTGGCTCGCCGCCTACGACGAGGCCCAACAAGTGATGCGCACCCCGGCCAAGGCGGCGGGCAAGGCGGCCAACAAGCCGACCGGCAAGACGAAGAAGCTGAGCTTCGCGGAGCAGAAGGAGTTCGCCGCGATGGAGGCGACCATCGAGGCGGTCGAGTCCGAGTTGCCGGCGCGGCGTGCCCACGTCGAGCGCGCCGCCAACGCCGGGCACGCGGCCTTGAGCGAGGCGTGCCGCGAACTGGAGGCGTGCGAGGCGAAGGTGCAGAAGCTGTACGCCCGCTGGGCCGAGTTGGAGGCGAAGCGGCCGTAGGCTTCACACCACCACGACCACGTCCTTGCTCTCGGGCGGGTCGGTCGGCTTGCCGAGGCTGTCGAAGCCCTGGCTGCACTTGCCGCACAGCGGGATGAACAGCACCTGGTCGAGCGTCAAGTTGATCGCCTCGTAGAGCCGCGTCCGCAGGCGGACGTAGTCGGTCGCCGAGACGCGGACCAGGAAGACGCTGTACTGCTTGCGGTAGCCGAAGTCCTCGCACAGCCGCGCGACCTTGCGCAGCCGCTTCGGGTCGGCGATGTCGTAGCAGACGAGGTAGCTGAGCATCAGCGCACCGTGAAGCCGGTGTAGCGCGGCACCGTCCCCCGGACGTACGCGGCGAGCATCCGGGCCTGCACCTCGAGCATCCGGCTGTAACTCATGCGGTAGCTGTAGACCGGGTGCGTCACCTCGGTCGCCTTGCGTTGCTCGTAGGCGTTGAAGAAAGTCCGCCGGCCCGAGTCGGTGAGCTGGCAGGCGTCGCGCCAGGTCACGAAGTCCGCGGGGGTGAGCATCTCGTTGTTGATCAGCGTGAGGACCACGCTGTCGGCGATGACGGGGCGGAACTCCTCCATCAGGTCGAGTGCGAGCGACGGCTTGCCGTGGCGGTTGACGTGGAAGAAGCCGCGGTACGGGTCGAACCCCACCGTACAGGCCGCGGCGAAGCAGTCCTTCGTCAATAGTGCGTAGGCGAAGCTCAGCAGCGCGTTGACCGGGTCGCGCGGCGGTCGGCGGTTGCGCACGCTGAAGTCGAACGACCGGCCGGGGGAACTCGCCTTCAGGAAGCGGCCGAATTCGCCGAAGTAGAGCGCCGCCCCCTGCCCTTCGAGGCCGAACACGGCGTTGGCCGAGTCGGCGTCGTCGAGCTTCGCCATCGCGTAGGCCAGGCCCTGCGCCGCCGGCTCGTCGCTGCCGCGGTCGCCGTCGCCGCGCAGGCTGCGCATCAAGAGCGCCCGCTGGTTGCTCAGCTTGGCCCGCACGACCGCCTTGGCCAAAATCAGCCCCTCGGCGGGGTCGGTGAACTTCCGATATTGCGCCTCGCGCAGGCCGACGTTCTTGGCCGGCGGCGGGCTGAACGCGCCGACGAACTTGCCGTGGCCGGTCAGGTACGCCACGGGGATGTCGTTCTCGAGCAGCGTCTGGAGCGCCTGCGTGCTGACCTGGACGTTGCCGAAGACGACGACCTGCCGCACGGCGTGCATCGGCACCTTCACGATGTCGCGGCCGTCCTTCGACACGACGAGGTGTTCGCTGCGCTTGCCGACGCGGCTGCCCGGCTCGGTGACGTACAGGACCGCCCCGTCGTCGTTGCCGGGGATGACCCGCGTCACCCCGGCCGGCACGTCGGCGGTCGGGTCGGGCGTGCCGATCTGGTAGAGGGTTTCCTCGGGCAGGCAGACGGGTGCCAGCGAGCAGCCGAAGCAGCGGTGCCGCAACTCGGCCGGCAGCGGCGCGGGCGGGGCGTGGGCGGCCGAGAGTTCCCGGCACAGCGCGATCGCCGCGTAGGTCTGCGTGCGCAAGGCCGGCGTGAACTCGACGGCGACCCGCTCGCGCGACCCGGCGTAGAACTGGAAGCCGCGCGGCACCGCCGCGCCCCCCTGCTCCTCGAGCAGCATCGCCTGGGCGCACAGTTGCACGGCGTCGTTGTCCCACGAGGTCGCCTGGCCGTCGGCGTCGCGCGGGGCGCTGCCGTGCTTCGTCTCGACAGGGTAGCGCTCGCCGCCGCGCTCCTCGATTTGGTCGAGCACCCCGGTGATGCCCAGCGCCTCCGACGACAGCGGCACCCCCCGGCTGCGCACGGCGTCCCCCTCGGTGCGCGGCTTGCCCTTGAGGCCGGGGTCATCGACGCGGCGGTGGTCGAACAGCCCGCCCTCGACGTGCTCGTTGGTCGGCATGACGCAATCGACGTACTGGAGGTAGTACAGCCGCGGGCAGTACGTCACCTGGTTGAGTGCGCGGACGGGGATGGGGTCGGTCGCGATCACGGCGGAGTCCTCGGGGGTGAGGACCGTTCCGGTGCGGCGGGCGGAGTTCGACAGGAAAAGGGGCGGAGTTGAGAATTACCCAGGCAACAATTGTTAGATTTGCGCAACGACCCGCACGACTTCGGCGACCAACTCCGGGTTGCGGCTGCGCTGGTGCGAGCCTTCCAGGGCGTTGTTGATCGCGGCGACGACCTCAGCGTTTCGTAGTTCTTCCGGGCGGATCATGTCGTTCTGCCAGAGCCAGTAGCTGACGGCGCACCACGACCAGAGCGGGGCACCAGTCGCCAAGTTGCACTCGGGGGCCGGGAAGCCGCCAGGCCCGCGTTGGCCCGTCATGTACTGGTGAACTTGTTGGCGACTCCGGTCGATCCGCCGGGCGATCTCGGAGGGGGTCACCAAGTTGCACTCATCGACCCGCCAGACATCGGCCCCGACGTTCGCCTTCCTCACGTCACGGATCGCGCTCAAGATCGCGTCCTTCATCGACGGGGCGGTTCGAGAAAACTCCATGTAAATGTAGCCGTACTGAACGCTCAGGGTCGCGTCGTCGCAGCCGGCCTCGAACAGCCCGTCCTCGACCTCGGGAGTCAACTCGTGAACCCCGGACAGGATCAGGGCGAAGTCGAACTCCCGCTCACAAGTCTGCTCGCCGTTCATCGTCCGCCTTCCTTCGTTCAATGTGGCCACGACATCGAAGTCATGGAGATTCCCGTCGCCTCAAGCACTGGAGTTACTCCCCAGTCGAGTCGGGATCGCCGGGGCTTTCCCCGTCGCGATGGGGACACGAATCGATCTTGCTGCGGATGTGGCGCGCGTGATTCTCCGGCACCTTTGGCGTGGACCAGACGCTGACGATGCAACCCTCTCGGCTACTCCACGGGCACAACAAACGTCCCCAGGCGTGCGCGCTCGATAGCAGCACACGCCAGCCCAGCGCTTCCGCGTACTGGACTGCTTTCTCGATGTGCGAGTTCTGGTGCCTGACTCTGCTCATCGGCAGTATCCTACCGTGGTGTTGACAAGTGTCAAGCAGAACCTGTTTACTCCGTCATCCGCAACTGGCTCTGCGCCGGGTCGACGCTCACCAGCAGCGGCCGCGTCAGGTGCGGGAACGACGCCAGCGCCTGCCCCGGTGCCAAGCCCGGCAGCCGCTCCCAGAGGCCGTCATCGACGCCGCCGACGGTGCGCCGCAGCAGGCTCACGACGTGCGGGTCGGTCAGCTTGTGCAGCAGGAAGCTGTTGCACAGGCCCAGCACTTGCTT
>JANXTD010000582.1 GCA_025352585.1 Fimbriiglobus sp. | reverse complement strand
GGGCCGCTCGTGGCAATCGCGCTGGTCGTCGTCGCCCGGCGGTTCAGCAGACCACTCGGTAAAAAGGGGCCGGCGTGATCTCGCACTTCTTCATCGACCGGCCGATCTTCGCGTCGGTCCTCTCGATCGTCGTCGTCCTCGGCGGGACCGTCGCCGTGGCGACGCTGCCGATCGCGCAGTACCCCGACGTGACCCCGCCGACGGTCGTCGTGACCACGCAGTACCCCGGCGCGAACAGCTACGTCGTCCGCGACACCGTCGCCGCGCCCATCGAGGAGCAAGTGAGCGGCGTCGAGGGGATGCTGTACATGTCCTCGACGAGCACCAACGACGGCACGTACACGCTGACCGTGACCTTCAAGCTCGGCACCGACCCGGACATCGCGCAAGTGCTCGTGCAGAACCGCGTCAGCCTGGCGCAGCCGGTGATTCCGCTGCTGGTGCAGCGGCAGGGCGTCGTCGTCAAGAAGCAGTCGCCGAACACGCTGATGATCGTCAACCTCGTCTCGCCGGGCAACCTCTACCCCGACACTTACCTCAGTAATTACGCCACGATTTACGTGCGCGACGAACTCGGCCGGCTGCCGGGTGTGGCGGGCGTCGGGTACCTCGGCCAGCGCGACTACTCGATGCGCGCCTGGCTCGACCCCGAGAAGCTGGCGTCGCGCGGCCTCACGGCGACCGACGTGGTCGCGGCCATCGGCCAGCAGAACATCCAGGTCGCCGCGGGGCAGATCGGCCAACAGCCGGTCCCCCGCGGGCAGCAATTTCAACTGACGATCAACACCCGCGGGCGGCTGGTCGATACCGACGAGTTCGGGGACATCATCGTCAAGGTTGGCCAGGGCGGCCCGGCCGGGGCCGACGCCGCAGCCTTCGGCGCGACCCTCGGCACCGGCCTGGCGACCGCCGACCCCGCAACCCCACCGGCGTCGGGGACCGCGGCGACCGCCGTGGGCCAGTCGGCCGCGGTGGTGCGGCTGCGCGACGTGGTGTCCGCGCAGCGCGAGGTCAACGACGGCAACGGCCGCAAGACGACCGTCGGCGGCGTGCAACTTGGGGCGCAGCAGTACGACCAGACCGCGACCCTCGACGGCGAGCCGACGGTGGCACTCACGGTGTTCGGGCTGCCGGGGGCCAACTCGATCGACACCGCCGCGAGCGTCTACGCCAAGATGGAGGACCTCAAAAAACGCTTCCCCGAGGGCATCGACTACCGCATCGTCTACGACACCACACCCTTCGTCCGCCAGTCGGTCCGCGAGGTGTTTTTGACCCTGCGCGACGCGGTGATCCTCGTCGCGCTGGTGGTGCTGGTCTTCCTGCAAAGTTGGCGCGCCGCGGTGATCCCGCTCGTGGCCGTACCCGTGGCGGTGATCGGCACCTTCGCCGTGATGGCGGCCGCGAAGTTCTCACTCAACAACCTTACGCTCTTCGGCCTCGTCCTCGCCATCGGCATCGTCGTGGACGACGCCATCGTCGTCGTCGAGAACGTCGAGCGCTGGCTGGAGCAAGGTTTGAGTCCGCGGGACGCCACGCGCAAGGCGATGGACGAGGTCACCGGGCCGGTCGTCGCCATCGCGCTCGTGCTCTCGGCGGTGTTCATCCCCGCGGCGTTCGTCGGCGGCGTGACGGGCCAGTTCTTCCGCCAGTTCGCCGTCACCATCGCCGTCTCGACCTTGATCAGTGCCTTCAACTCGCTAACGCTTTCGCCAGCGCTGGCGGCGCTACTTCTCCGCAAGAAGGGCGAGGGCCGCGACTGGCTGACGCGCGGCCTCGACTTCCTCCTCGGCTGGTTCTTCCGCCTCTTCAACAAGGGCTTCAGGGCCGGCACGCGGCTCTACACCGCCGCCGTCGCCCGGCTGGTGCGGCTGAGCCTCGTCGTGCTGCTCGTCTACGCGGGGCTGTTGGCGCTGACGTACTTCGAGTTCGTCCGCACGCCGACCGGCTTCGTGCCGCAGCAAGACAAAGGGTACCTGCTGCTCAACGTGCAACTGCCCGACTCGGCGTCGGTCGAGCGCACCGGGCGGCTACTGGCCCGAATCGAGCGCGCCGCCCTCGACACGCCGGGGGTGGCGCACACCGTCGGCATCTCGGGGCAGTCGCTAGTCCTGGGGGCCAACGCGCCGAACCTCGGGTCGATGTACGTCATGCTGAAGCCGTTCGCCGAGCGGCCGGGGCTGAGTGCCGACGCCGTGGCCCGCGACCTCGAAACCCGCTGCCGCACCGCCGTCCGCGGGGCGTCGGTGCGGGCCTTCGGTGCGCCGCCGATCGAGGGACTCGGCACGACCGGCGGGCTGAAGCTCGACGTCGAGGACCGCGGCGGCGCGGGCGCGGCCGAGTTGCAGCGCGTCAGCGACCAAGTCGTCATCGACGGCACCGCGACCGGGACGGTGCAGGGCCTGTTCAACTCCGCCCGCTTCGACACGCCGTGGGTGTATCTCGACATCGACCGCACCAAGTGCCTGTCGCTGGGCATCAACGTGTCGGACGTGTTCGACGCGTTGCAGTACAACCTGGGGTCGTACTACGTCAACAACTTCAACGAGTTCGGCCGCAACTGGCAGGTGAACGTCCAGGCCGACCCTCTGTTCCGCGACCGCGTCCGCGACGTGGGCCAGCTCCAGGTGCGCAGCAGTCGCGGCGCGATGGTGCCGCTGCGCACGGTGCTGCGCGTCACCGACACGAGCGGCCCCGTCTCCGTGACGCGCTACAATCTCTACCCCGCCGCGATCCTCACCGGCGACATCGCCCCCGGCGTCAGCAGCGGCGAGGCGGTGCCGAAGCTCTACGGCGTCGCCGACGCGGCGCTGCCGCGGTCGATGGCGGTGAGCTGGACCGAGTTGACGTTCCTGCAAAACCAGGCCGGCAACACGGCGCTGTACGCCTTCGGCCTGGCGGTCGTGTT
>JANXTD010000551.1 GCA_025352585.1 Fimbriiglobus sp. | reverse complement strand
CCGGCTCCCGGTCGCGCTGCGGGGGCCGGTCGCGGGACGGTTCACGCGGCGGCAGGGCGATGGGGGTCGGCTTGGGCGGTAGTGCCGGCAACACGCGGCTCGGGGCGGGCACTTCGGCGACCGACGGGCGCATCGGGGGGGGCGTCGTCGCGGCGCGGCAAGTCGCGCGGCAGCGGCTCGCGCGAGGCCGGCAACGGCAGCGGCCGGCGGGGCGACTCCAGCGGAGGACGCGGACCCCGGCCGCCGTTAGTCGCCGGCGGCAGCGCGGCCGGCACCGGCCGGCCGTCGACCAGCTTCGGCTCCGAACCGAACCGCGTCACCACGTAAGTGCCGCCGCTACTGCGGTGCTTGTCGAGGTCGAGCAGGCCCAGAGTTTGCGCCTCTTCGAGCAGTTCGCTGAATGCGCGGTAGCCGTGGTACTCCTCGTTGAAGCTCGGCTTCTTCCGCTTCATCGTGTCCTTGACCATCGACGAGAAAATCAGGTCCTTGTTCTCGCGCCGCAGGGCCAAGAGCGAGTCGAGCAACAGCGCGAACATCTTGCGCTTCGCCTCGGGGATCGACTCGTCTTCGCTCACCGAGATCAGCGGGGCGCGGTCGAGGTCCTCGTAGTAAATGAACTCGTCGCAGTTGTCGCGCAGCAGGTTCGAGGTCGAGTCGGCCAGGCCCAGGCCGATCACGTCGCGGCCGAGTTCCTTGAGCTTCGACACCAGCGGCGAGAAGTCGCTGTCGCCGCTGAGGATGACGAAGGTGTCGATGTGGTCCTTCGAGTAGGCCAGGTCCATCGCGTCCACGCACATGCGGATGTCGGCGGAGTTCTTGCCGGTGATCACGCGCTTGGGGATCTCGATGAGTTCGACCGCCGCCTCGTGCAAGGCGGTGGTGTAGTAGCCGAAGCGGCTCCAGTCGGCGTACGCCTTCTTGCAGACGATCTTGCCCTTCTCGACGAGGCGCTCGAGCACCTTCTCGATGTTGAAGCGGTCGCGCCGGCCGCCGAAGCCCAGCGCCAGGTTCTCGAAGTCGATGAACACGGCGAGGATGCGTTCCCCGTCGGACAGGCGTTGGGACTTCATGCGCGCTCAAACTCCAGCAAACTGCGGCGGGCGTCGTCCCGGGGTGGCCGGCGCGCCCGCGGCGACGGTCCGAATGGGGGCTATCATCGGCCCCGACCCGGCTTTCGACAATCGCCGATCTCGGAATCCCCGTTGGCCGATGGCGGGCCGCGCCGTTAACCTGACCCTTGACTCCCCCCCAACGTCGCACTGACAAGGTTTCCCCATGACTGCTCAATTCTCCCTCGCCGGCAAGGTCGCGGTCGTCACCGGCGGCGGCCAGGGCATCGGCGAGGCGATCTGCCGCCGGCTCGCCGCCGCCGGTGCCAAGGTCGGCGTCTTCGACATGTCCGCCGAGAGCGCGAACCGCGTCGCCGAGTCCGTCGGCGGCGTGCCGATGGTCGGCGACATCACCAAGGAGTCGGACATCGAGCGCGTCTTCAACGAGGTCGTGCAGAAGGCCGGCCCGGTGGACGTGCTCGTCAACAACGCCGGCGTCGCCAGCCGCAAGGGCCGCGACCTGCCGATCTGGGAACTCGTCCGCGAGGACTGGGAGTTCGTCATGAACATCAACGTCACCGGCCTGGTGATGTGCTGCAAGGCCGTGCTGCCGGGCATGATCGCGCGCGGCTACGGCCGGGTGGTCAACATCGCCTCGATCGCCGGCAAGGAGGGCAACCCCAAGATGGCCCCCTACTCCGCCAGCAAGGCGGCGGTGATTTGCCTGACCAAGTCGCTGGCGAAGGAGCTCGTCGGCAAGGGCGACATCTGCGTGAACAGCGTCGCCCCGGCGGTGATCCAGACGCCGATCCTCGACCAACTGAGTGCGGAGCAGATCAACATGATGCTCTCGAAGATCCCGCTGGGCCGCACCGGCAAGCCGGACGAGGTCGCGGCGTTGGTGCATTTCCTGTCGAGCAGCGAGTGCAGTTTCACGACCGGCCAGTGCCTCGACATCAGCGGCGGCCGAGCGACGTATTGACCCCGCCGCGGGCCGGGCGAAAATTCCGCGGAATATTCGCTGGCGTACTTTTCAGGCGTGGGTTAGGATTTGTCTCGGTGGCGATTCCGTCGTCGATCCGTCCCATCTTTACTCGAGGTCCGTCATGCTCACGCCCGTCCCGCCCCGCGCCACACGCCGGGGGTTCACGCTGATCGAACTCCTCGTCGTCATCGCCATCATCGCCATCCTCATCGGCCTGCTCCTTCCCGCCGTCCAGAAGGTCCGCGAGGCTGCCGCCCGCATGACCTGCACCAACAACCAGAAACAGCTCGGCCTCGCGGTCCAGAACTACGCCGGAACCTACGATGGGGCACTCCCGCCCTTCCAGCAAGCCATGAACTCGACCCGGCCCGCCCCGAACACGTCCTTGCACTTCGTGATTCTGCCCTACATGGAGCAGAACGCAATCTACGCCTGCGGCATCGTTAACTCGAACTCCTTCGATCAAGCTTGCGGTGGGACGACCGTTCGCCAACAAAAGATCAAGGCATACATTTGCCCCTCCGACGCCTCCCTGGACGGTAGTGGCTACGCCAACAACCGCGACAAGAATTGGACCTCGACGACCTACGGCGCGAACTTTCAACTGTTCGCTAAAACGGCTAACGGCAGTGGTCTCTTCCCGAACTTCGCGATCGGCAATATTCCCGACGGATCGTCCAACACGATCGGCTTCGCGGAGAAACTCGCCGGCGGCGCGCAGCCCAACGGCGATGGTGCTCCATTGTGGTCCCTGGCGACGTTTTACGGCCATCAGTACGCAGCGGCGTTCGCCAACAACAACTACGGCAACTGGACAGTCGGACCTTTGACCAGCCCGACGGCATCGACTTGTGACAACAGCCGGTCGTCGAGCTACCACACGGGGCTCGTTGTCGTAGCTCTCATGGACGGTAGCGTCCGAGGGGTGACCAGCAGCATCAGCCAGGTGACTTGGCAGGCCGCCTTCACACCCGACGACGGCAAAGTCCTCGGCAGCGACTGGTAACTCCCGCCCCGCGGCGAGTCCGCGGGGGTGGATCGATCCGAATCGTCTGGGCACGGTCGAAAGTGCCCAGACGATTTCATTTCCTGAGGGGTTACGACAATGTTTCGCGTTCGCCACCTGGTCCACACGATTAGCGCATCAATCACACTGCTCGTTGTCACAGGGTGTGGTGGCCCCGCCGGTGCCCCGACAGTCGAGATGAACAGCGTCTCCGGAAAGGTGACCGTGAAGGGCGGCCCGCCGGCGTCGGGCACTTCCGTCAAGTACACGTCAGCCGACGGCAAGGCGCTCGTCGCGGCCGTCGATGCGGACGGCAGTTACATGCTGACTGACGTTCCCCTCGGCGACGCGAAAATCGCGGTGACCGGCACTGTCGGCACGCCTGGGATGCCAGGGATCTCGGGGACCGGTGACAAGGGCTTGCCGATTCCGCCCAAGTACGCGCGGGAGGGACCCATCCCGGTTTTCAAGGTGGTCAAGGGTGTCAACAAGAACAACATCGACCTGACCCCGTGATTGTGCCTAAAACCGTAACGCCCCGCCCCGGAACCTTCCGGGGCGGCGTCGTTACCACCCGACGCAGACAGCGGCGCGGGACTGAGAGTTAGTGCCCTGAACCAATTTTTAACATCCCGTGAAATATTCGCTGGCTAATTTCGCGGTGATCGGTTAGTTTAATGCTGGGGGCATTCTGCCCTTGTTTTATGGTCCCTTCTACCCTAAGGCCTCTCATGCGCTCGCTCACTCTCTCCCGTGGCACCCGGCGGGGGTTCACGCTGATCGAACTCCTCGTCGT
>JANXTD010000511.1 GCA_025352585.1 Fimbriiglobus sp. | reverse complement strand
GGCTCGCAAGGCCCGGCCTGCTCGACCGAACTGCTCGGCCACGAAGGCCGCGAGTGGCAGCCGCTGATTTAGTCTCCCCCGATTCCCCGCTGAGGTTTGCGATGCCCGCTCTCTCGATTCGCCCCGGCGCGAGTGCCCTCGACTTCCTGTCGCTCGGGGCGCTCGTCCACCGGCTCGACCCCGGCGTGATCCCGTTCCGCAAGGCCCGCACGCTCGAGGTCCACGTCTCCGGCGGCGAGTACAACGTCGCCGCGAACCTGAGCGACTGCTTCGGCCTCAGAACTGGCGTCGCCACGGCGATGATCGACAACCCCATCGGCGAACTGATCGCGGCGCGCGTCCGCGAGATGGGCGTGACGCCGTTCTACAAGCGCTTCGAGAACGACGGCGTCCACGGCCCGAACATGGCGACGGTGTACAGCGACCGCGGGGCGGGGGTGCGGGCACCGGTCGTTTTCTACAACCGCGCCAACGAGGCGGCGGCGCTGCTCAAGGCCGGCGACTTCGACTGGGCGTCGATCTTCGCCGGCGGCGTTAAGTGGTTCCACTCGGGTGGCATTTTCGCTGCGCTCTCGAAGACCACGCCGGGCCTGATCATCGAGGGGATGAAGGCGGCCAAGGCAGCGGGGGCGGTCGTGTCGCTCGACCTGAACTTCCGCGCCAAGCTCTGGAAGGCGTCCGGCGGCGAGCACACGGCTGTTGAGACCCTGCGGTCGATCGTCGAGCACGTCGATTGCCTGATCGGCAACGAGGAGGACATGCAAAAAGGCCTCGGAATCCGCGGCCCGGAGGTGACCAAGAAGTCCGAGTCGAAGCTGAACACCGACGACTTCTTCGGCATGATCGACAGCACGGTGAAGGAGTTCCCCAACCTCAAAGTCGTGGCGACGACCCTGCGCGAGGCCCATTCGACCAACCGCCACGACTGGGCGGCGGTGCTGTGGGCCGGCGGCGAGAAGCTGGCGACGCCGCACTTGAGCCTCGACGTGATCGACCGCATCGGCGGCGGCGACGGCTTCGCGGCCGGCCTGATCTCCGGCCTGCTCACCGGCCAAAGCGCCGAGCGCAGCCTGCGCCTCGGCTGGGCGCACGGGGCGCTGCTGACGACCTTCCCCGGCGACGTGACGATGGCCAAACTCCCCGAAGTCGAGGCCCTCGCCGACGGCGGCAGCGCCCGAGTGCAGCGCTAATGGACGTGCCCACCAATCCGCTGGTCGGCGTGATCATGGGGTCGCGTTCCGACTACGACGTGATGCGCCACGCCGCCGCGGTGCTGGCCGAACTCGGCGTGCCGCACGAGGTCGAAGTCGTGTCGGCCCACCGCACGCCGGACAAGCTCTTCGCTTACGCGGAGTCGGCGAGCTCGCGCGGACTCGAAGTGATTATTGCCGGGGCGGGCGGGGCGGCGCACCTGCCGGGGATGTGCGCGGCCAAGACGCAACTGCCGGTTCTCGGCGTCCCGGTCGGCACCGAGCACTCGATGTTGCGCGGCCTCGACGCGCTGCTAGCCATCGTGCAGATGCCGGCCGGCGTGCCGGTCGCCACGCTGGCCATCGGCAAGGCCGGCGCGATCAACGCCGGGTTGCTGGCTTGCGCGATTTTGCAGGGCAAGTACCCGGCACTCGGCGTGGCTCTGGGCCGGTACAGGGCGCGGCAGACGCAAGCGGTGCTCGACGATTCCGACCCGACGGCGGGGGGTTAAGCGTGCGTGTCGGCATCCTCGGCGGCGGGCAACTCGGCCGCATGATCGCCCTCGCCGGCCACCCGCTCGGCGTGACCTGCACCGTACTCGACCCGGCCGACGACTGCTGCGCGGCGCAAGTCTGCCGGCACATCCGCGGCGACTTCGACGGCGACTACGCGGCGCTGTACGAACTCGTGCAGGCGTCCGACGTGATTACCTACGAGTTCGAGAACGTCCCCGTCGAGACGGCCCGCTGGCTCGCCGAGCGGTTGCCGGTCTACCCCCCGCCGCGGGCGCTCGAAGTTTGCCAGGACCGCGTGACCGAGAAGAGCTTCCTACAATCGCTGGGCGTCCCGACGCCGCCGTTCGCGGCCGTGGAGACGCGCGGGGAGTTCGACGCGGCGCTCGCCGACATCGGCTTGCCGGCGGTCTTGAAGACGCGCCGCTTCGGCTACGACGGCAAGGGCCAGGCGGTGTTGCGGACGCCCGCCGACGCCGAGGCGGCGTGGGAGCGGCTGTCGGGCCGACCGCTGATTCTCGAAGGGTTCGTCGGCTTCGACCGCGAGTTGTCGCTGATCGCCGTGCGGGACGCGGCCGGCGACATGGTGACCTACCCGCTCATCGAGAACTGGCACGTCGAGGGCATCCTGCACCGCAGCCTCGCCCCGGCGGCGGGCGTCAGCGACGAGCTTTACGAACTCGCCGTAACCCACGCGGAGCGGATCCTGGCCGAGTTGAACTACGTCGGCGTGCTGACGGTCGAGTGGTTCCAGCGTGGCGACGAACTGCTCGTCAACGAGTTGGCCCCGCGGGTCCACAACTCGGGCCACTGGACGATCGAGGCGGCCGAGACGAGCCAGTTCGAGAACCACCTGCGGGCCGTCTGCGGCTACCCACTCGGCTGCGCGGCGGCGACCCGGCACGCGGCGATGTACAACTTTATCGGCAGAATCCCGGCGGTCGCCCACGTCTTGGGCGAGCCGAACGCCCACCTGCACCGCTACGGCAAGGCCGACCGGCCGGGGCGCAAGGTCGGCCACGTCACGGTGTGCGACGCCGAGCCGCCGGAGTTGACGAGGCTCGACGGCGAGTTCGCGCGCGACTGACCGTCACTTCCCTTCGGGCTTGCCGCCGAACAGGCCGCCGAGTTTGCCGGCGAGGTCGCCGAGGCTCGGCATGCCGCCGCCTTCGCCGCCCGCGCCGCCCATCAGCCCGTCGAGGTGGCTGCCGACGCCGGCCGGGAGCTTTTCCTTGACGAAGGCCATGACCTGCGTGATCGCGGCCTGGGCTTGCTCCGCCGAGATACCGGCCTTCTCCGAAACTGTTTTGATGAGCTGGTCCACGTCGAAAACTCCACAGGGGGTAAGGCGAGTTGAGCGGAGTTGGCTTACGGAATCACGGCGAGCGCTGCGCCAGAAACCGCGCGAATCCCGGCGAATTCGTCGCCTGCTCCGGCTTCGCGTCGTCGAGTTGCGTCACGATCAGCACCTCCGCCCCCGGCAGTTTGGCGACGAACTCGAGGGCACGCTCGGTGGGCAACACACTCGCCCCCTTGGTAGCGCCGTCGGCCGTGGTGCCGTCGCGGGCGATGACCGTCACGCTGCGCCGGCCGGTCAGCCCGAGGCCGGTCTTGGGGTTCAGGACGTGGGAATACCGCACGCCGGCGATGAGGGCCACCTGCTCGAGGTCGCCCGACGTGGACACCGAGGCGTTCGCCAGCGTTAGCGTGCGCTTCGGCCCGCCCTTGCGCAGCGGGGCGATGTCTACCGCCCAGCCGGGTTGGCCGGGGGGGGCGTCGCCGCAAGTGATGTCGCCGGCCGCCGCGACGAGCGCGGACGAGATGCCGAAGTCCCGCTTGAGGAGCTTCAAGACTTCGTCGGCGGCGAAGCCCTTGCCGACGCCGCCGAAGTCGAGCCGTACCCCCGGCTTCGCTAGCGTCATCGTCTTCGCCACCGGGTCGAGCGCGAGCTTGTCGGGGCCGACGAGAGCCAGCGCCGCCGCGAGTTCCTTCGCGTCCGGCAACTCCTGCGTCTTGCGGCTGATTCGCCACAGCTTCGACAGCGGGCCGACGGTCACGTCGAACGCCCCGCCGCTGACCCGCGACATCTCGGCGGATCGTGTCAAGACGGCGAGTAAGTCGTCGCTGAGGCGAATCGGCCTGCCCGGCGCGGCATCGTTGGCCTTGCAGGCGAGCATGACTTCGCTGTCCGCCCGGTAGTCGCTCATCACCGCTTCGAGGGCCGCGACTCGCTCGAACCCGGCCGCCGCCGCCTTGGTCGCGGTCGCTCCGTCGGCGTAAACGACGAGGCGGAAGGTCGTGCCCATCCGCTTCGCCTCGAACTCGAATCGCGGCGGCTCGGCCGCCCCGGCAGCGGCCGGATTCGTACAATGCACCAGCACGACCGCGACGAAAAATCCCGCCCGCATCGCTTGCCCCCGCAACGCTTTTCAACTTCCCGGCTACGAACCGTTGACAACCGGCCCGCAATCGGAGAACCTAACGAGATGAAGAGTCGTTTCCTACTCGCCATCGTACTCGCCCTCGGCCTGAGCGGCGCACTGTTACTCGCGTCCCCCCGGCCCGACGGCGAGGTGATCCCCGAAGTCGTGACCGTCGCGGCGAAAGTCGATTTGCCGGCCAAAAACTTCGTTCAGGAAATCCCCGGCGTCGAGGACGTGAAGATCGACATGGTCTACGTCGCCGGCGGCGAGTTCCTGATGGGCAGCCCGGACGCCGAGGCGGGCCGCAAGCCGGACGAAGGGCCGCAACGCAAAGTCAGCGTCAAGCCGTACTACTTGGCGAAGTTCGAGCTGACCTGGGCGCAATACTACGCCTTCTGGAAGGACCAGTCGATCTTCGTCAAGGGGGCCGAACCGCCCGAGGCCGCCGCCCGTATCAAGCCGGACGCGATCACCCGGCCGACCAACACCTACGTGGACGAACTCTACGACCACGGCCGCGAGGGGCACCCGGCGCTGTGCATGTCGCACCACGGGGCGATGATGTATTGCCGGTGGCTGCAATGGAAGACGAAGCGGGGTTACCGCCTGCCGACCGAGGCCGAGTGGGAATACGCCGCCCGCGCCGGCACGACGACCCCTTACGGCTTCGACGACCCGGCCGAAAAGCTCGGAGACTACGCCTGGTTCCTCGACAACTCGAAGACGAACAAGGACACCGACGGCGGCGGCGTGAAGGGCGAAGCCGGCGAGCC
>JANXTD010000506.1 GCA_025352585.1 Fimbriiglobus sp. | reverse complement strand
CCCAGAGTTCTTTGACTAAGAACTCCGGGCGCTGACGCTTCCGGCTCGCCTTTGCAAGCCCTACACCGCCGCGAGCATTTTCAGCATCGCGGCGGGGTCCACCGGCTTGACGAGGTGGTGGTCGAAGCCGGCCTCGCGCGTCTTGCGGCGGTCCTCGGCCGACCCCCAGCCGGTCTGCGCCACCAGCACGACGGCCGCGCCCCACGGCTCGGCGCGGATGCGGCGGGCCGCCTCGTAGCCGTTGAGCTTCGGCATGCCGAGGTCCATCACGACCACGTCGGGGCGGAACGCCTCGGCCGCGGCGACGCCGGCCAGGCCGTCGTGGGCCGTGCGCGCCTCGTGGCCCGAGAGCGTCAACAGGTCGGCCAGCGACTCCGCGGAATCGACGTTGTCGTCCACGATCAGCACCCGCCGCCCGGCCCCGCGCCGCCCCGGCTCCGTCGCGGCGACCGGGCTTGCCGCGGTCGCCGCGTCGGCGAGCGGCAGGCGGACGACGAACTCGCTGCCGCGGCCCAGGCCCCCACTCGTCACCGACGCGGTGCCGCCGTGCATCGCGGCCAGCCCCTTGACCAGCGACAGGCCGATGCCCAGGCCGCCCTCGGACTTGTCCAGGGCCGTCTGCACCTGCGCGAAGATGTCGAACACGCCGGCGAGTTGCGCGGGTGCGATGCCGATGCCGTCGTCGCGCACCCGCACGGCGACTGTACCGGCCTCGACCTCGGCGGTCAGGGCGATGCGGCCGCCGGGTTCGCTGTACTTGGCGGCATTGTTGAGCAGGTTCGAGAAGACTTGCGCGAGCCGCACCGGGTCGGCGTCGAGGGGGACCGGGTCGGCCGGCAGCGTCACGGTCAACTCGTGGCCGTGGCGGTCGATCAGCGGCCGACTCGTCTCGACGGCGTTGCGCACGACCGCGGCTAGCTCGACGCGCTCCAGGCGGAGTTCGAGCTTGCCCGAGTTGATGCGGCTCACGTCGAGCAGGTCGTCCACGAGGCGCACCATCTGGCCGAGTTGTCGCTCCATCATCGCCCGAGTCGCCTCCGCGGCGATCGGGTCGCGCCCGGCCTTGAGGACTTGTAGGCCGTTGCGGATGGGGGCGAGCGGGTTGCGCAACTCGTGGGCCAGCGTCGCGAGGAACTCGTCCTTGCGGCGGTTGGCGTCGGCGAGGGCCAACTCGGAGAGCTTCCGCGGCGTCACGTCCTCGTGCGAGACGACCACCCGCACCGGACCCGGCGAGCGGAACCGAGTGACCCGCATCAGGAACCAGCGCTGCACCGTCGGCGCGTGGCACGGGTACTCGATCTCGAATAGGGGCTTGCGGCCGCAGAGTACCGAGTCGATGCCCTCGGCGACCACGCGATTCTCGTCGGCCAGCGCCGCGTCGCCCGCGAAGCCCTCGACGTAGTTCAGCCCGACGCCGTGGCCGGGCGTGGCGAAGCGGTTCTCCTCGGCGAAGCGCCGCCAGGCGTCGTTCACCGCCAGGATGACCCCGGACTCGTCGAGGATGGCGATGTTGCTGGCCAGGGCGTCGATCGACGAGTGGAAGAACTGGTGCCCCTCGCGCAGGATGTCCTCGGCCCGCTTCCGCTCGGTCACGTCCCGGCTCGACCCGGCGACCGCCTCGACCTCGCCGTCCGAACCGATCACCGGGACCATGTAGTAGTGGTAGTGACGCACGCCGCCGCCGGCGTCGTAGGGCGTCTCGGCGTCGAGCGGGGTGCGGGTGGCGAAGACGGACCGGGCCTGGGCGACGAGTCGGTCGGCGAGGTCGGTCGGGTAGTCCAGTTCGTGCGGCGTCTTGCCGGCGACCTGGGCGAGGTCCGTCTTGCCCCACAGGGCTAACAGGGTCCGGTCGGCGAAGGTGAAGCGGCCGTCGCGGTCCAGGGCGAAGTTGTAATCGACGGTGTTCGACAGCACCGTCTCGTACATCCGCCGCTGCCGCTCCGACTCGGCGGCCACGCGGGCCAGTTCGCGCTCGGCCCGCTTACGCTCCGTGACGTCCATGCCCTGACACAAGACCCCGGTCACGGAGCCGCCCGCCCCGCGCACGGGCGTGTAGACGAAATCGACGAAGCGCTCCTCGGGCGGGCTGCCGGGCGTGCGGTGCAGCAGGACCAGCAAGTCGGTGCCGACGAACGGCTCGCCGGTGCGGTAGACCTCGTCGAGGAGGTGCAAGAAGCCCTGGGACGCCATCTCGGGCATCGCGTCGGCGACCGTCCTGCCCACGTACTCGCGGGGGCCGGCGATCCGCGAGAACTGCTCGTTGACGAGTTGGAAGGCGTGGCCCGGCCCGCTGAGCATGCACAGGAACGAGGGCGCGAACTCGAACGCCTTGGCCAGCCCGGATTCGCTCACGCGGAGCGCCTCCGCCTCGGCCCGCGAGGCCGCCAACTCGCGAGTCACCCGGCCAAGCTCGGCCCGGAGGTCGGCGAGTTCCCCCGCCGAGTCCCCAGGGTCCGTCGTCCGCAGGGTATTAGTGGGGCCACTCGACATCGGGCTTCCCGGTTGCGTGCGATGCCGCTTAATTTAGCAGGACATTCTGGCGAAAGCAATTGGACGATCGGGGCAATTCACGCCCTGGCCACCACCAAGACGCCGGCGGCGATGAGCGACCCGCCGAGGGCGAGCTTCCAGGTCAGCGGCTCGCCCAGCAGCGCGACCGCCAGCAGCATCACGAGCACGACGCTGAGCTTATCGACCGGGGCGACGAGCGACGCCGGGGCCATCGCCAGGGCGCGGTAGTAGCAGAGCCACGACAGCCCGGTGGCGACCCCCGACAGGGTCAGCATCAGCAGGCCGTAGCGGGAGATCTTGCCCGGCGACTCCCACTCGCCGCGGGCCGTGACGAGGGCGGCCGTCACGCTCAGGATCACGACGGTGCGGATCAGCGTGGCGAGGTTCGAGTTCACCTCACTCACGCCGAGCTTGCCGAGGATCGCTGTGAGCGCGGCGAACCCCGCCGAGCCGAGCGCGAAGAGTTGCCAGCCCTGTTGGGCGGCGGCGGCGTCGGGCATCGGCGTCACCCCCCGACTTTCGGCTGGACCACGACCGGCACGGCCTTGTCGCCGCGTGGCAGGATCACCGCCTCGGCGGCGGGCAAGCCGACGAGCGACTTCGCGGCGAAGTACGTCGCCTCCGCGGAGAGGCCGGCGACGGCGACGACGGAGTACCGCGCGTCGAGCGGGTTCACCCCGGCCGCGACGATTGCCGTGCGCGGGTGGGCGTAAACCGTCCCGTTGACCGTCGCCGACGCCGGGCCGAAGTCCGCGGGGAACGCCTTGGCGAAGCGCGCTGTGACGCCGTTGGTCGCCGGCCGGCCGACGAGCAGCAGGTGCCGGCCTTCGAGCGTCTCGTCGGTGGCGTCGAGGTCGGCGAGCAGCGGTACGACGACGTTGTTGCAGCGCTGGCGGACCGCGACTCGGAGCGCCTCGGCCGCCGCCTTGTTGGCGACGACATCGCCCGCGGTGCCGTAGACGATCAGCGTCTCCACGGGGTCGCGCGACCAGCCGGTGACGCTGACCGGTCGGCGGGGGAGGCTCGGCGGCGAGTAGTTGGTGAGGAACGCCGCCACGTCCTTGCCGGTCGCCCGGCCGACCTCCGCGGCGAAGTCGGCGACGGCGACCGGTTGGCCGGCGTGCGCCCGGCCGAAGTCGTCGAGCGCCTTGGCGAACGCCTCGGCCCCGACGTACGCGCGCAGGGCGTCGAGCTTCAAGACGCCGTAGCCGACCGCCTCGGCGTGGCGGCGCGCCCCGTCGAGTTCGAGTGTCAGCGGGCTGACACTCGTCGCGCCGGACTTGCGCCACGCCGGCTCCGACGCCTTGGCCGCGAAGTAACTCGCCTTGTGCTGGAAGAGCGCGAGTTCGACGGCGGCGCGGTCCTCGGGCGTCGGCCCGTCGGGCGACTTCTGCCGCAGCGCCGCGTCGAGCGCGACGACCGGCTCGTAGGCGGCGAACCCCGCGGCCAGCCAGCCGTCGGCTTCGAGAGTCGCCGGCAACAGCGTGCCGTGCCAGGCGGGGGCGGTGTGGTCGGCGTGGCTCGGCTCCGGCGGCTTGTCGGCGTAGGTCGCGACCGACTCGCCGGCGGCCGGGGGCGTGGTCGTCAGCAGCGTCCAGTCGTTGGGCACCAGCGAGCGGGCGTCGGCGTAGCGCGACTTCTCGTCGGCGGTCATCTCCCAGACGCGGCCGTACGGCGGGCCGAAGATCGCGTGCGACGTGAGCTTCTTGGCGAGGTCCGAGTTCGTGACCTTGGCGTCGAGGGAGTGCGGCGCGGCCAGCGGGGCGAGGCCGAACGCCAGCTTGCCGAAGGCCACATCGACCTTGCCGCGGTGCTTGTCGTAGAGCTTCAGCCAGGCCCGGTCGCGGTCGCCCGGCACCCACGCCAGGTCCTGCGGCCGGCCTCGCAGTCCGGGCAGCGTGTCGGCCCGGACGCCCGCGTCCTTGGTGTTGTTGCAGCCCCAGTAGAAGCCCTCGGTCCCCGGCGTGACCCACTCGTTTTTGGAGCTGCGCCGCAGCCGGTGCGTTGAGGTGCCGAGTTCGAGCGTGGCGATTTCGTTGGTGTTGGCGTCGCCGAGCAGCCAGTCGTTGGTGTAGAGGCCGTTGTTCTTGGTCATCAACTCCTTGACGACCGCGTCGATGGTGCCGCCGTACTGCATGGCCCGCCGGCAGCGCGCGGCCAGGGGCAGGCCGTCGGGGTCGAAGCGGGTCTGGCCGATCGTCGTCTCGGTCAACACGATGCCGGCCGAGTTGAGGTAGTAGTCCTGGGCCGACCAGATCGCGCCGGGGAAGCCCTGCATGACGACGCGGTAGCCCTTGGCCGGCTTCACGTCGAGCCAGACGTTCGTCGCCAGCGCGTTGCCCAGCCCCGACATCGTGATGTGACCGATCACCATCTTGCCGTCGGCGGTGGCGGGGCCGGTGGCGGCGAACGCGGAGCAGTGGTCCTTCGCGGGGCCGGGCTTCGGCTTGACCGCCGGCCGCGGGAAGCGGGTGCCTTCGAGGCCGGTCGGCAGGGCGTCCAGCGCGTGGTCGAGCGTCTCGTACTCCATCTGCACGTTCACAGTCACGACGTCGAGCAGGTCCACCGGCCGGCCGTCGAACGCGGCCCCGCCGTCGGCCGCCCCGTCGGCGATGCCCTTCATCTCGTCGAGTTGCTCGCGGTCGAACTTGCGCAGGAACGCCGCGTTCACTAGCGTGCGGGTGACTTTCCACGCCCCCGCCGGGTCGGCCTTGCTCTGCTGCGTGGCGAGGTTCTTGACGTAGTCGCCGACCTCCGACGCGAGCAGGGTGCCGTGCTGGTAGCCGCGCTCGTAGGGCTGGCCCTCGATGTGAAGTACCACCCAGCCGTCCTGCGGGTAGCGGGAGCCTGGCCCGTGGCGGCGCACGGTCGCGGGGTCGGGTCGGAACGGCTCGCCGGCGTCGGCGAGTTGGCAAGTGAGCAGCAACGCAATCGCGGCGAGACTTCGCATACCGACCCCTGGTGACGAGCGGGAGAGTGCGGACAGTTTCGCACGCCGGGGCCGGAATGTCTACCGTTGGCCGAAGCGGGCCGGCACGACGACGCCCCACACACCGTCGCGACGGCGCAGGGTCAGCGTTTCCTTGAAGTGGTGCCGGCCGGTCGCGTTGCCGGAGTAGTCGAGGCGGGCCGTCGCCTCGTCGCCGCGCTCCTCCAGGGTGCGGACGTGCGCCGCCGTCGGCTCGAAGCCGAACTTCTGGCGGTACGCTTCGCCGCGGCGGGCGAACTCGGTCGGCGACCACGCCGGGCGGGCCGCGTCCGGGGCGAGCAGCGCCTGAGCCGCCGGCCAGTCCCGGCGGACCACGGCGTCGGCAAACGAGCGCACGGCCCCCCGCGCCCCGGTGTCCGTCGGCGTGGGGTCGGAGTTGCCGCCACAACCGATGCCGGCCGTGAGGAGTGTCAGCACCGCGAAGCGAACGAGGTGGGTCACGGGTAGGTGCCGTCGGTGGTGAGGACGACCTTGTCCGGGTACAGATCGACGACGGCGGCCTCCCACTTCAGGCTCGCGGCGTGGCCGTCGAGGTAGAGGTAGTTGGCGACGCCGGCGTGCCGCTCCGTGGCGAACCACGGCTTCAGGATGCCGGTGCCGAGCCAGATGTCGTGGTCGTCCTGCCGGGGGTCGGCGTCGTTCTCCAGCGTGAAGACCGCGGCGTTCCGTTCCGAGAAGCCGATGAACGAGCTGGTGCCGACTTCGTTGACGAACCGCATCAGCGTCCACTTGCCGTAGCGCCTCGACTTGTGGCTGAGCAGCGAGTTCATGAGGTAACTCGCCCGGTGCTCGACCCCATCGATCAGCCCGGTGTCGGGATCGACGAACGGCTTCCGCTCCGACGGGTCCGACGGGCAGCGGTAAATCGCCTCACTCGGCAAGAGAATACCGCGCCGCGACAGGCTCTCGTCGGCCTCCTGGGTGCCGCCGATGTACGGCATCAGCTTGTCCTCCCAGTAGATTTCGGCGAACGAGTTGGTGCTGCCGGTGTTCGCGGCCACGTCGGCGTCGAAGGGGTGGTGCAGGAAGAACTGGCCGTTGGTGTCGCCGTAGTAGCCGTGGACCGCGAGGCCGATTTGCCGCAGGTTGTTCTGGCACTTGGCCCGCGCCGCCGCCTCGCGCGCCTTCTGCACCGCCGGCAGCAGCAGCCCGATCAGCACGGCGATAATGGCAATCACGACGAGCAGTTCGATCAGCGTGAAGCCCGGTCGGCGTGTCATGGCGAAACCCCCGGTGTGATAGACGCGACGATAGTATTACGCGACCGGGCGTGCTCGGCGACCGGAAATCCCGAGATGCTTCCGGCCC